>NYXJ01000063.1 GCA_002685315.1 Methanobacteriota archaeon | reverse complement strand
CCTTCTCGAATTAGTCTCGAAATTAAAAAACAATTATCTCTAGAAGCTTTCCAATGTACAGCAGCTTATGACGCCGCAGTAAGTACCGAATTAGAGAGAAGATTCATCGGCGGAGAAACCCCAAACCGTCTCCATTTCGCCACAGAGAAAGGTACTTCTTTGAGGTATGGAGAGAATCCTCATCAACCCGCCTCTTTCTATCCGGCATCTTCTGCCTCAGGGCCCAATGGCTTAGCAGCAGCTATCCAGCATGGGGGCAAAGCCCTATCTTTCAATAATTATTTAGATTTAGATGGAGCATTGAGAATAGCTCGAGGGTTATTGAAAGATATGGAAGGAAAAAAGAATCATGGATGTGTAATAATCAAGCATACAAATCCTTGTGGAGTGGCCATAGATTCGTCACAAAAAAATGCATGGAAAAATGCCTTAGCTAGCGACTCAGAAAGTGCATTTGGGTGTGTAGTGGCTTTCACATCCCTCGTTGAAAAAGAAACCGCAGAAGAAATTGGAGGACATTTCTTAGAATGTATTATTGCACCGGGCTTTAGTGAAGAAGCGTTAGAGATATTATCGTCAAAGAAAAATCGAAGAATGCTTACACTATCTCAGTTCTTACCTAGAGAAGACGAGCTCAGAATTAGGCAATTAGATGGTGGATGGGTTGCTCAAATCCAAGGCCCCCCAAGTGTCGACTGGGACTCTGTAAAATGCGTTACAAAAATGCAAGGAACTCCGGAATCAATATCATTAGCAAGATTTGGCTCAACAGTACTTTCTGAGGTTAAATCAAATTCAGTGGTCTTAGTAGCCCAAACAAATACTGGATTTGCAACAGTAGGTGTTGGCCCCGGGCAGACTAGTCGAGTTGAGGCAGTAAGAATTGCAGCAAGAAGAGCGGGAGATAGGGCAGTAGGTTCCATGATGGTCTCCGATGCATTTTTCCCTTTCCGAGACGGTATAGATACCGCAAATGAGATCGGTGTGACTACAGTGGTACAACCAGGCGGCTCAATTAGAGACCAAGAATGCATAGATGCAGCAGATGAACACGGAATCTCTATGTTTTTCACCGGCCAAAGATTATTCTTACACTAAGAATTCAACAAATTCTCTAATACTAAACTAAGAAAATTAAATTTCAAAATTGTGCGAAAATATACAAGTATACTTAAGTCAAAAATACAAAAGTAAACAGACATTCATTAATCAATCATTACAACGTATAATAATGCACGCAGGACACATACTAACAATACTAATTGGCTTCTACGCATCTTTCGCTGTTACAGTGATGAGTGTTACGCCATTATTAGGTTGAATAACTAAACTCAATAATCTCACACTTACTTTGCCTTGCTTGATAGCTCTGCGCATAGAAAAAGACATCATCTTACTACCTCTGCGATATTTATGCAGGAACTCCTCCTAATATCTCTTGGAGCCTTTATTGCTGCTGCTCTAACAGTACCTGCAGGTTTTGGGCTTTCGACATTATTGACTCCCTTGGTATTATTCGTTTTACCAGTGCATGAAGCTGTTGCTGTCGTAGCAATAGTTCATTGCGCCCACAATGCAGGAAAGTTTCTTTCACTTAGGGAATCAGTTGATTTTTCCGCATTTAGGAGATATGGCGTTTGGTTGGTAGTCGGTGCAATTATAGGAGCTTTACTTCAAAATCAAGTTCCGGGAGATCCTCTGCTATTGTTAGTCGGCATATTTCTAATCATACTGCCAATCCTTTCAATTAGTGAAAGATGGACAGGATATAAAATTCCCGAGGCTAATGATCGGATAGGAGGTTTTGGTTCAGGATTTATGGGTGGACTATCTGGCCACCAGGGAGCATTAAGAGCGATGTTTTTGACAAGACGATTACCTGATAAAATGGCTTACGCAGCAACTGCTAGCGTTCTTGCTCTTTGTGTTGATTTATCTAGAATACCTGTCTATATATTTTTTAGAAGTGATGAGATAGTCAATCATTTAACTCTAACAACAGTTCTTGTTATATCTGCACTAATTGGCGTCAGAGTGGGTAAAAGATGGCTCCAGTCGTTAAAATCATCCCAAATTCACAACATGGTAATGTTTGGTATAATTTCTAGCGGGATATTCTATATTATGGAAGCCTTAAACTAACCATCTCTCTTGTGTTTTAGAGCTTTTACCAATTCATCTAAAGTTTCAAAAATTATTGTTACAACACTAATATGATCACAGTCTTGACATATGAAACGTTTTCCAGTTTCATAGCCCATGTAAGGCACAATACGTGGACTGAAGCAGTTCGAACAAACTTCAATATTTTTCAATTCCTTATCTTTACTCATTTCCATCAAACCTATTCATTAGATTGTCTAAATAGTCTGACAGCAGCTATTTTCTTTTGTATATTTGATTCAATTAGACTACATATTTCCTCTACATTTTCTGCTTTCAAAGACAATGTTTGAGCCTCGATAGAATCCAAGATTAATGCCGCTAATTTCCATAACGATTTTACATCTGGTATTGGAAACATATTATTCACTTCATTATCAACATCAAGATCTGTAACTTCCATTTCGTTAATTTCAGCGATTATTTCAATATATGATTTCCAAAGGGAAAGTATGTAATTCCATCTTTCACTATTAATTTCTCCTGTGAGTTCTGGTACAATCTCCACAATTCCTCTAACGTATAGTTTCCCTTTTGGATACTCATCGATATATTCTTCAACCAGTTCATCGACTGATGGAAATATACTATTGAAGAATTCTGGCTCCAAGGCTGGTTCAATAAGTGAATTTATACGAAATCTTTTCCCACCGCTAGCTAAGTATAGTAAATTAGAACCCTGTTCCTGAAATTGATTAATTTCCACTAGTACTCCAACATCATAAGGCACTGATATGCCATTTAATTCAGGCATTGATAGATTTGAAATTACATGGCCATAGGGCAATCCATCCAACACAATATCATCAAGCATTTGTTTATATCTTGGTTCAAAAACCCTCATCATCATTTGATCTTCTGGTAGAAGAAATGTATCTAATGTGAATAAAGGAACAATAGTTTCTCCTTCTTTCAACATAGGAATATTACTCGAATTAAAAATTTCCATTTTCAACCCTCCTACTAACAATTGCTCCTGTAATCAACGAAGTAAGAAGCAATATCGCGGAGAACCCGGGTACAGATTCCCCCTCTTCTTCTACTTCCTCTTCAGTCACTATCAAAGGATTGACTATAATTTTTCCAACCATATTTGCAGATTCATGTGGTTCACAGACAAAATCATAAGTCCCATTTGTCCCAACTTCGAATTTAAATGAATAATCGACATCTCTTTGAGGATTTCCCGAATCAAAGACCCCGTTGTTTTCTACAGCATTGTGAGCCAATAGTTGTCCTTGCCAGAAGAAACGAACAGTATCTCCTTCAGTAATTGTCACTTCAGAAGGCGAAAATTGTAAATTTGTACTATCCACAGTAATGATAACTTCTTCTTCAAGAGCAATATTCTCTCCTTCTTCTGATATTACTGAGGTACTAATGGTGGTACTTAGTAGGAATAAGAGTAGCAAAACATAAGTCAAAAAGACCGATTTCATATATATTGAGATTAGAATTGACGTATGAAGTAATGTTTTATTATTTCTGTGAAAATTTCATTTCCTAGTCTTAACTTTCATTCCTACATACCAGACACCAATTAATCCTGTCAATATTATTGTCGCTGTTCCAAAACCGGGGTCTGCTCCGTTCCATGAAGATACATTATTCCATGTTCCATCTCCTTTTGTAGACACTAGCCATACAAAATATGACGAGATAGAAGTCATTACCAAAATCATAATCACCACACTATACTTAGCATGTTTAGGTATTGTTTTTCCAGTAGCATAGTAATCAAAAATAGCATTTCCAAAATAGGGATTGGTAAGGGTTTTTCTAAATAATTTTTCACTAGATAATGAAAATAAGAATGCAGCAGGTACTGCCCATGACACCGTAGGCCAACCAGGAATCCATATCCCAATTATTGCAAAAAGAATGAATAATGAGCCCGTGCCCATGTATAATTTGCTCTTCAAAGGGCTACTAGAAACACAGTATTTTTCGACCACTTGGTCTACCGTTTCTAATCTGTCCATAGAACTCCGACTTATCGTTATGACATAAATGAATATGTTTTGGTTGTTTAGATAATTGCAAACTCTCAAGCGGAAACCCTCTTTCCGATAGGTATGAGTGAACCATACATACGCCCTCGTAAAGGTTCAATCAATAATCCATTACGAATCGCAGTTTTAATTTCTGGTAGCGGTTCGGGTTTACTAGCTTTACTTAATCACCAGCAATCGAATCAAAGCCCCCATATTACAAAATTAATTATTTCAGATAATGCGAATGCTGGAGGGTTACGATATGGAGATAATTTTACCATACCTGCTGTAGCGATTTCCTTACCAGATTCTACCGATAAAAGTCAACAGAGAATAATGCATGAGAATTTAATTCATGACACATTAATGAATTATGGTATTGAACTTGTAGTGTTGAGTGGCTATATGAGAATTTTGACATCCACATTTGTAAGTAAGTGGAAAGGCCGACTAATCAATATCCANCCATCTTTATTGCCAAAATATCCGGGTGCTCATGCTCATCGGGATGCATTAGCAGATGGTGCTAAAATTACTGGTTGCACAGTACATTTAGTNGACGAAGGAGTCGATACCGGAGAGATAATTGCTCAAGAAGAAGTCGAAATATTAGATGGAGATACAATAGAGGAATTACAGGAGAGGGTTAAAAAAATCGAACACCAATTATATCCAAAAGTTCTGGACACTTTCTGCTCAAAAGGTGTTTGAATTAGAAGCATTTCTGTAAAATCTCTTCTTTAGAAATTTCTTTAAATTTCCCACTTTGTACGTTATAATTTTCTAAAATCAAATCTCCTATCGCCAAACGATGTATTGAAACTACATAGTTGCCTAATGTATCGAACATTCTTCGGATCTGCCTTTTCTTTCCTTCATCAATTGTCAATATCGCGGCGTCCGCATCTTGAAGGGTTATTCTAGCAGGCCTTGATATGTATTCTTCAGTATGATGTTCTTCAACTATTTTTATCGCAATTCCTTTTCTGATAGCTGTAATTTCTTCTTCAGTAATTTCTAAATCGGTTTTAACAAAGTATTTTTTTGGGATATGATTTTCAGGATTTGTTATATTTTCTACTATTTTCCCATCAGTTGTTACTAATAACAGTCCAGTAGTGTCTTCATCTAATCTCCCAACTGTGACTAATGATTGATAGATATTTTTCGATAGTTGGTTTTCAAATAATTCGAATATTGATTTTTTCCCTAACTCTTTTTCTTGACTATTCAATCTGGAGCAAATATATCCTGATGGTTTATTCACTAAGAAATAATGGTTTACTATAGGTAATTTTAGTATTTTACCTCGATAAGATACAATTTTTGTATTCGGATTAAATTCAAACTTAATATTTTTCACTATTGAATCATTAATCTGAATTTCTCCATTCCATATTGCTTCTTTGATATCTCTTTTAGAGGAAAAATCACCACATTTAGAGAGAAACTGATGCAATCTTATTTTCATATATCTGTACCAAATTCAACTAAATTACCCATTGACTCGAACAGGCTCGGACCACTCCCCAAGTAATACATGGCTCCGGTTTTACTGCGCGAATCTTCTGGTTGAGAATTATTTCCTGTGGCACAAACTCCGGTACATCCGTCAGCGAATGCAACGTATACTCTACCATCTTTATCGATATGTAGATCATTAAAATCTAGTAAGTTTCTATTTGACCCGCCAATATCTCTACAATCTCCACTATTGAGGCATATGCTTCCGATTTGAACTGGATCAGGAGAAACTCTCACGGTATGGAAAATAGGATTCGCATCTAGTGCATTAAGACTGTATGTTATATACAAATGATAACTTACATTACTGTTGGCGTAATGAGGATTTCCATCCCATTCTTGACCGTCAATATCTAGCCGCCCCAACTCACTTGAGTTCTCACTACCCAGGTATGTTATTGCAATTCGCCCCGGATCTCCTGCATCAATTTGGGGAAAAGTCGTAGATATTACTTCAATAGGACTGATTCGTGCACTTTCTTGTTCCCAAGTTTCTCCTGAATCAGTGCTTCTTGACAGATATATGCCAAAATCACCTCCGGTCCAAATATGATAAGCATTAGAATCTGAATCAGTGGCAACTTCAGAATTTTTTCTCGGATATGGCGTCCCAACATCTTCACCCATTGTACGAGTTTCCCAAGAGTATCCATTATCCTTTGAGAAAATTATTGCAGGAGTTTCTACTCTTGGAGTAACATATACTGTGCCATCAGGAGCGGTCGTAATCGCTCCATGTAAACCGCCATCTCCAGTTGCCAATCCAAAAATTTGTCCACCAACTTCGAATGTCGCGCCGCCGTTAAAACTGGTATGGCAAAATATACCAAGTAATTTATTGTAACAAAAATATACTGCCTGCTCATAAATTGGAGACAAACCACCTGGGATTCCATATCCTTCATCAACCCAAGGTCCTGTTGCAAGTTTGATGTGGTCATTTAATGGAATTGGGCCAGAATCATGAGGATTACCTAACCAACTTTCTCCATCATTATCGGACCATCCTATCCATGTNGACTCCAAACCCATCATGTGTATGTTGAATACACGATCAGTAACTGGATCGACCCAGCCATATGGGTCGCTAGTGAATGGCGCTTGGGTAATATCGGCAACATTATTCCAAGTTTGACCATGATCGCAGGATCGCATTGGTTTTTCCATAGCNATAAAGAATATACAACCACTAGAAGTAATTCCAATACTAGGCTCAGGGCCGTCTTCTCCTACATCACTGAATACAAAGTTTAGAGGCAGAGGAGGGAGCTCTACTGGCAAACCTTCCGAGTTTGTAACGAAAACACGAGTATCTTCTTCAGTATCAACAATAATTTTTTGACTATCATTATCCAAATGTAAACATCCAGAAAGTGTCATTGCACACATCATTAGACTGACAAGAATAGCACGTGTACGAGAACTCATATCACTGCCCTGATAGAGGATTATGTTATTCTTTCCTTTCTGAGTTATTCTGTTCTGCCGGGGATTGCTTCTTAAGCAATTGATAATTGGGTTAGAATATGAATAAAATAATCGTTGCCTTAGCCAGTATTCTAATTGTGACAACTCCTCTTGCTGGATGCCTAGATGAAGCAACTTTGGAAGAAATAATCGATGATATCGTCGGTTGTATGGATACTCAAGCAAAAAACTATGATGAAAACGCCACAACTGAACTTGTAGGAGATTGTATTTATGCAGCATCGATGGAAGCATTCATGGATGCAATGAGTCAAGAGATAGACATTCAATCTATGCTGAATCAAAGCACAACTGCAGGCTATTCAATGTCAATGACAATGCCAATGGGAGACGAGTTGGGAGATATGGGTGACGCTATGATGTTAGTTGAAGAAACTGTGATGGTAAATATGTCCGCAAATGCAGCACATGTATCCATGGTGATGAGCGTTCCAATGATGTTCTCTTCTACAACAACAATGATACAGGTTGGAGAAGTTGTAAATGTACATCATAAATTAGATGGTATGCTAGTTACTCAAATGGGCGCAGAAACAATCGATGATAAATATCAGACCAGAGACATGAATCCTAATGTAATGGAATGGGTTATTCCAATGTTAGCTGACTCAATGGCTAGTGATATAGGGGGCGACTCTGAAGATCCGAAAGATGATTTAACAGACGAGGGATGGGACATGGATTCCGCTACTATTTCTGTAAGTTTTGACTCTACAACAAATGCTCAAACAATGGACCTTTCGACCACTAATGAGACTGGATCAATCATGAACTTATCAATTAAGATTGATGAGAGCTCAAATCTTATGTCTTATTCAATGGTAATGACGAATGAAACAGGCTCTGCATCACATATGAATTACGCCTTAATGTGGGGAGAAGCAGTTGTAATAACAGTAGACCAAACACTTCCAAAAACAGCAATTCCAGTACATTGGGACGGCTTACCTGATTTCAATAATAATGATGATTGGGATGATGACGATGGTCATGAACAATCTGCTGACGATTTTATGGTGATGATAGACCAAAATGAAGACGAATTAATTAGTTGGAATGAGTTTGAAGATTTTATTATTTACGAAGATGGTGGATGGGTAGATGATGATGACCGAACTGAAACACAAGAGCATTTCAATTACTCTGATAATAACAATGACGGATATTTAGATATTGATGAATTATCAAATTGGCTAGAATCAATGGATGATGACGAAGAAGACATGTGGATGTGTGACAATGGCGAAGAAATACCAGAGTCCTGGGTAAATGATGGCGAGGAAGATTGTGAAGACGGTTCTGATGAGTATGATAACGATAACTCTGATGATGGCGACCATGAC
>NYXJ01000062.1 GCA_002685315.1 Methanobacteriota archaeon | reverse complement strand
TGAGTATTGTCGCCACCTCCATTACCGGTTTGTCCCCACCAGTTAGCACCCCAACAATATGGAACTAATTGTTCGGATATAGCGCATGTATTTTTGTATGCAACTTCTAATGAGATTATTGGAATATTAGTGCTGAGATTAATTGCTGTTGGCTGGTTAAACCAGTAAGTATTACCTGTGCCGAGTTGACTATCATAGTTAGCGCCCCAACACTTCACTACTTGAGATTGATACAGGGCACAAGTATGGTCATCTCCAGTACCAACTGCTATTACATTACTATCTACTAATTGAGGTAAAGGGTAATTCACATCGGCGATAGAACCTATGCCGAGTTGCCCGTCATCATTTCTACCCCAACAATACAGATCATTATTGTCTATAATGCCACAAGTATGATGGTATCCAGTTGAGATAGATATGAATGATGAGTTTGTAGGGAAATTTGAATCATCAACTATCTGAGGGAGATATCTTCCATTGTTCGCATTACATCCTACAGGAGTAGGGTTATTGCTCTGCGAGTCCCAATTGCCACCTGTACAAACTGTCCCATCTCCTAATTCACCATGGTTATTCCACCCCCAACAGAGACCTTCTCCAGTATCTAAAATTGCACAGAAATGACCCTGATTCGCATCAGATAATGAAACTGCAGTTTTCCCTGAAGGTAAGAGAATGGAGGAAGGAGGATGATTTGTATAACTTATACAAGAATAAGTGCCATCATTCTGACAAGCGTCAATCCCTGTACCTAATTGGCCGTATGAACCACCACCCCAGCACCATATTTGACCATTATCTTCCAAAGAACATGTTGACCAGCCACCTGTTGAAACTTCAACCATTCCACCAGCTAAATTTTGAACTAGCCAAGGAACTGCGCGATTGTAGGGCATAGTAGATTCACCACCTATTCCTCCCCCTAGGCCTCTTTTGCCTTGTTCATTACTTCCCCAACATGCAACTCTCTCGTCCTCAGTTATGACGCATTGTGTATAACCCCCTGAGGAAAGTGTCGAATATGAATAAACTGAATCTTCTTGATAACCTGCAAAGTTTACATTAGAATGTGAGAAGAACTTTGTCTCTTCCTCTTCGAGTTCATTGTTTTCATTGTTAGGTATAGCAGATAAAGACATTCCAAGCAATGTAATCACTATAAAAATTGAAACAGATACGGATTTAGGCGGTCTACTCATAGCAATCGGTATAGATTAAACTCTATTAATTTTAGCAAGAATAAACATGAAAATGAAGTATGGGCAAACTAATTTGCTTGATATTGTTCGGACAAACATGACTGAGTCATTCTTATCTGATAATTGTCCACCTATGGGGATCTACGAGACACTTTACGCATTCAAAGATTCATTCGGTAGTTTCATTGGAACAGAAGGGACGCACCCTTGGTCGCAAGGCTTTCCACTAACCACCCCATTAGAAAAATTTGATGGGCCATCCCTGCCAGATAGTATTGATGTAACCTGGGAAGATCGTTTCTATCCCAAAGCATGGGGGCATCCGAAGTTAAGAGATTCAATCGTAGAATATTATAATTCACAATATGGTTCAAAAATCACTCCAGATAACGTAATGATTTTTGCAGGAGGAAGACCTGGGATATACACAGTGTTAGCATTTTTGAAAGATAACGTTCAAGCGAGAATTGGAAATATAGAATGGCCGGCTTATCTAGATATTATGGAACAAACAAACACAAACTTTCAGATTGTTCCGTTTACCAAAGAAAATAATTTCCATCCAACTAATGCAGAATATTTCGACCGCTCTGGTCTAAATGCTAAAACTNGCCTTATGCCAATAATTTCCAATCCTCAGAACCCNTCTGGTCAAACTCGTCATGGAGATGAGCTCCGAGAATTAATCCAATTAGCAGAGCAATCTGGAAACGGTATTCTTCTTGANGAAGCATATGAAATGTTTCATTCACCATCCGTNAGCGGGATACAATTTGTTAATGACCTTGACAATAGTAATGTATTCATTGCAGGAGCATGTACCAAAGGTCTTCAATCTCCCGGAATCAGAGTTGGTTGGATTATTGCTAGTAAAAAGAATGTTGAAACTCTATCTAATTACTCGAGTTTCGGTATGGGTGGAGTAAGTCATCCATCTCAATTATATGCAGTTAAATTACTAGAGCCAACGCGCGTTAAAAAAGCAAGAAGGGCGGTAGAAGAGCATTATAATTGGCAGCGTGAAAGATATGGTAAAGCATTCGAGGAAATGGGACTAGGGGTGTATACTGGTAATGGGGGATTCTACCACTGGCTTGAGCTTCCAGAAGGTATGACAAGTAANGAGTTGAATAATAGATTATTCGAGAAAGGTGCTGCCATATTGTGTGCTTCTGACTGCGATATGGCTAGGCCGCACACCAAAGACCCAAACTATGTGACCCCTTATTCAAGATTCTTTAGATTCTCTTTTGGTCCTTTATTGCCTGAAACATTTGAATCAGATATTCGACTATTTGCTGAAGTTTTTGAACAATACAAAAAAGATTTGCAAGTTTGAACTATACTGCTGGTTCGTAAACATGGTATGCATGTAGAGGCGGTGTATACACGTGAAGATTGATAAGTTCACTATCTGAATTATTGGAAACTNTGTGTATATCTGGTTCATCAGCAGCACAAATCTCTCCTGCTAAATAATCTCTGACTCCCACAGGATATGCAAATCCTTCACCATTAAGTTCGTATGTAGTTTCAGTAGAAATACCAGCTATTATTTTGAAAGCACAATCGCTACCCACATGATCGTGAATAGGAGTTAGTTGACCTGGGGTCCAACATATAGCAACTAATTCATAATGCTCGGTTTTTTTAATAACATTTCTTTGATAGCCATCTTCAGCATAACCAATACAATTCTTAAGAGCTGGAATATTTACTTCGGTTGATATCAATTTAGAATCTAATTCAGCAAGTCCTGGACGTCTTTCGATACTGTCTAGCCAATCTACTAAATTTGATATNCCTTCACACTCTGATAAAAGCCTATTACGAACTTTAGGGTCTAGTGCGACCTGTTCAACCATATATCTCACAATAGCCGGTAGTTGAAGACTATTACTGTTAATTAGAATCTTTATTTATAATATATCATTAAATCTAAATTACACTTAGTTTACTAATTTAAATCTGGTGTATTTTATTACACCGCTAACCGGAAAAGTACTATAAAAACGTATTTTTTGCTGTTTTAAGACCCTGTTCTATTATATACTCTCCGAATAACGCGAAAGCACCTACAAAGAGTAGGAGGAAATAATAAAATGGGAATGGATACAAAAGATATGATGAATGAAATGGGTGCAGCTTTTGCTGTTACCTGGTTAGTAATGGGTATGACTGAAGTAACAGGCGCTACTGAAGCAGGTGAACCTATCACTGGACTAATGGCAGGTGCGATTGGAATGACTGGAATAATGGCCGTTGCAGCACTTGGTGTTGCATGGATGGCTTTCGCTGGTGCGCACATTTTACCACCAGTAACATGGATGCACATTATGACTGGCGATCTGGCTGACCAAGATGCTTGGATGGCTAATGGATTGAAACTAGCTATGCAAGTAGCTGGTGGTGGACTAGCGCTATGGATGATGTCACAGATGAGTATGTATGACGGGTATGTAACATACGATCAGGGAGTTGCTGCTGGATCTGTAATGACTGATTATGAAATAGATGGTTTCACACTAGCGGGAGGAGTTGCTGCTGGAGCAGTACTATGGTGTATTCACACAAAGTCAGGTAGCCCTTGGGGTACTGCGATAGGTGTGGTAGCAATGGGTGCTTTTATTGGTGCAGAAACATCAACCGATATGGCATCGGAGCTAATGAATGGCATGGAAAATATTGTAGCAATGGCAACAGAATGGATACTTACTGGTGTCTCAGTTGGTGCTGGTGCAATGCTCGCAATGAAAATCGATGAAGCAATGGAATAAGTAAAACATTGATTTCAATAACGTAAGGCGAACTGGGGGGCAAACGCCCTCCAGTTTAGCCGAATTAAAACAATTAACTGGAAAATCTTTCAGTTTAATACTCAAAATTATTGATTACTTTACTAAAGGTAAACTACTTGTTATCTGATCTATGGTAGATCGTGGGCCTGGCCCTATACCAACAACTGTTACTGTACCTGATGGTATTTCGGTATGTCCAGCATCTTTTACCATGTAACAAATCAATCCGGCCTCATTCGCTTCACCGAAGATACGTTTCAGACTCTCAAGATTACTAGCACTACAAACAATTTTTCTTGCACCATTAGCGCGATACTTTTCTAATATCTTGGGGGCAATTCGTTTTGCTTTGAGTATGCATTCTGCAGTTGCGTGACTGCACTGCGCAGCAAGCTTACCTTTCGATAATGTAAGATCACTTCTAGTGACTAATACCATTGTCTGTTCATTAGTTTGAGGCAAGTTCAGGCACCGCCTTAGGAGTTGTAAGGTCAGTATGTCTATTCATTAATTCACTTAGTGGATTTGCAAACCAAGCAACAAATACGACATTTCCGACCACATGTAATAAGTCAAAGAAAAATCCATTTAACAGATAGATTAGGAAGAATGATGTGTCCACATTGTGGAGGATACTCAAGGAAACTATCCAGTCAAATAAGAACCCAGAAAATGCAGCGAAAATTGCAAGATTTGTGATATTTAGTTTTTCATTTTGGATGAATTGATTCCTTAATAATGCTGCTAATATTCCTACAGACGCCCAACCAATTATTTGGTAGTTAGACCAAATACCATGTTCTAGTATTACATTAGAAGAAAGCGTGACTATAGTCGCGAAGGCTATTGAATAAGAAATGCCGAAATAAATACCTACCATTATTACCAAAAATGTGACTGGTTGAACGTTCGGAATTGGATTTAACAGTAATCTTCCAGAAATTGCTAGAACTACTAGAATTGTAAAAATTAAACCGGGTTTCTTCGAGTTAAACTTATTATCTGTGAATATCAATGAAGCTACTGCAACAGTTACTATCACCAAATCTAGAACAAATTGTTCATTGGGAGAAAGAGTCGCTGCATGTGCATCGAATAACATAGGTAAGCAGTCCAATGTGATTATGTTATTGATGATTACTCTTATTCAATCTTGAAGATGGGGAAAATATACAATTTTTATTGGATGCAATGATTGTTAAATCAATAAACTTTAATCTGCCAAGTAATTACGGTATCATCATTCAATACTAAATCAGAAATACCGACCATTGAGTATGCTCCATCGTTTAATATTTCCCAATATGCTCCTGAAGACCAATCTTCAGCACAAGTATATACTTCACAAGGAATTACTCCTCCTATAGAATCTACCATTATTCCAAAAGAAAACTCAGTGGCATTTAATGCAAGGAGGTTTGGTTTTACTTCGACAGCAGCATACAGTAAATCTTCACCCACATCATATCCTTCAAATCCGCCAACACAAGCGCCGGTTGAATTCGAATTTCTATCTGTTTTAAAATCCGTACCGTCATAGTCTATGTGGTGTCTACCATCAGCGAATTCGGATGGAGATGCTCCCTCAGGAAAATGGAAGCAAACCACTTGCTTACCATTCCAGATATCTGGTAAGCCATGATGTGGGTCTTCTTCATTATCTACTAGCTCTGAAGTCATTCTACTCCATTCATAAGATAATGTAGTTGATGAAAGTAATAGCATGACAAGAAATATTAGTGAAGCAAATTTTAGCCTATACTGATCTTTAGAAGCTAAATATCCTAATAAACTCGTTACAATTATCACAGCAATCGTTGTGACTAAAGTAGACATGGAAACCGTACGGGTTGTATTAAAGTAAATTAATATTAACAAAGATAAGATTGTCAGAAAAATTACTTTTCGACTTGCTTGATTTTTTCCAATAAAATCGAATTAACTAATTTACCATCTGCAGATCCTCCAAGATTTGCCATAACCATCCCCATTAATGGACCTACTGCGGCCATTCCCTTGTCCTTGATGAAATCTATCTTATCCGAAATTATTGCATCAATTACTTCCTCTACAGAGGAACTGTCAGCAGGGACAAAACCTTCGATTTCAGCTGTTTTAGATAACCAATCTATTTTTTTATCGAATGTAGAAAAATCCTCATCAGGACTCGATAGATACTTACAACCAATAGGGACTATGCCTTCTCTAGTAAGGAATCCTTGTTCTTTTGAATAAACTAATAGTGCTAATAATTCCCAAGGTATATTTGATATCGGTATGTCAGATTTTTTAGAAATTTCAGATCTTGAATTGTCTAATAAAATTGATGCCCAGGGCTTGGCTGGAAGAATGGGGGATGATAACTCATTGTCAGTTAGTCCTGACACAAATATATCGTCTAATTCATTCCCCAATATTGCTTCAACCTGGTTACTTGAGATATCATATTTTTGTAGCCTCAACAACCTCTGCTGCTTATTCATCGGCAAATTGGTACTAATTTCCTCCCATCTGCGGGATTCTAAGTTCAATATTTGTATATCAGTTTCTGGATACATGCGTGCACCACTAGGTAAAGGCCTCATAGCGGTAGTAGTTCCATCATCTGGAGAGCCTTTTCTAATTACGACGTTGCGAACTTCGCCTGGTATTCTGTGATAGGCTGCTCTTGCTCTGAGTAGGGCTGATTCAAGAGCTAATTCTGCCTGCCAACTTGGTGCTACGCACAAAATGAAAGCATCAGATTCAGATAATGACATTGCTTCTCTTACATTATTGACATCTTTTTCTGTGATGCCATAAGCAGGTAATTCATCAGAATGGAAAATACCTGCTACTCCTGCTTGCTTTGCAGAACTTGCTAATTCTCTTCCAAGACGAGGTAACTGTGAGCCTTCTTCATCTATTTCTTTACAACCAATTTTCCCTGCAAATCCTTTCAGTTTTAGACCCATAACAACAGATTCTGATCGTAGTGAATCTTGTATCATTTGGGATGAAGAATTAGTAAAAAACTCTGTCAAATCTTGAGTCTTAAATGGGAGTCTAGATAGGGCGGATAGAGCAACTCTATTTTCAACTGGTTTTGAGTCTAATCTACGATCTGGAGGTAAAAGAGGAAGATCTGCTTCTTGCCGTAATTGATTACATAACCGATACATGTGTAATTGTCTGGCCATTTCTATACGAATTATTTTAGGAATCCAATCTAAATCTTGACAGCCTTTTATTTCTACTCTTACACCACAAGCAATACTGACATTCAGATCTTGTCTAATAGAGCCCAATCCTCTCCTAACTAAACGGGTATCACGTAATATTGTACCAAGATGCAAAGCAACCTCTTTTGCGTGTTCAGGTGTCTGAATATCTGGGGCTGTTGCAATCTCGACTAAAGGCATTCCAAGTCTATCTAGAGTATAGTAAACCACCTCGCCCTCTCTGGTTAATTCACTCTCTAATTTTCTAGCTGAATCTTCTTCGAGACAGACTACGTCAAT
>NYXJ01000061.1 GCA_002685315.1 Methanobacteriota archaeon | reverse complement strand
TACCTGCGAATTCTCCACCCCACATGTATGCTGCTACTCCTGTACCAGGACCAATGATATAGTCAGGGCATAAGTTTCCAATATCTTCTTCGTCACCATCAACACCATATGACCCATAAACTCCATTGTGCATTATTGGGGCTCTAGCTTCGCTACTACCGTTCTTCCACATCAATTCCATTACTCCAATAAGTCCAGAAATTGGAACAATTGTTTTCAAATATTCATTTCCGAATGTAGCAGCCTGCCATGGAGTAGAACCATCATATGATTTACCAATCATTGACACTGCGCCATTACTCCAATCTTGTGTCCCTAGCCAAGTAACAGCAGCGTCAACTCCAAGTTGCTCAGCATTACCCATTAAGTCCATACAATGATTTGAACGACCCGTTCCCATTACAGAAACTTGAGCGAACGCATAGCCATGAGGTAGAATCTGATCAATTATCATCTGACCTAACCATGTACCAGGAACTTCAATAGAAGGAGTTTCGACACTAACTTCATCAAAATATGGTCCAAATTCTGCAATAACCGGTACTGTGACTCCTTCTGGTACATTTGGAAGCCAGACGGCAAGACTAACAACACCATTAGGTGCAGAGCCACCTTCACTTAGAGGGAGTTCAAAATTTACAAAATGATGAGTTGAACCCCACTCATTTTCTGTTTCCAGTAGTTCATAACCACCATATTCCATTACAAATCCATTAGCTTGATCTGTGGTGTATGGCCACTCTGATCTTTCCCACACAGGAACTCTATCGTAGATTCCTAAATCTTTTTTTATTTCGTCTACAACGTCATCAATTATCCAACCCTGTAAAGAGACTAATAACATGATTATTGCCATTGATACTGCAATTCCTAGCAACTTAATATTGGAACTAGTAAGATTACTAAATTTATCAGATAAAGGAGTTGATTTATCATCCTCGACAGGTATTCCCTCTATCATAGTAAACTTTCGTACAGAACAGCATTATTCAGGCTTATGTATTGTTGATAGTTGAAATATTTTATTTTTTTAAAAAAAATGATTTAATTAGAGCCGAAGAAATACAAATGTATTTATGCAGAAAAGTGAAAAGTAAACAGACATTAATGAATGGATTGTGATAACGTATGTTAATGAACTCAGGACATATACTTGCAATACTGATTGGATTTTACGCTTCTTTCGCTGTAACAGTGATGAGTGTGGCACCATTATTAGGATGAATCACACTTACTAACAATCCTGTACAGGAGAGAGAAATAGTGAATACAGCGATAATTTGGTTTAGAAAAATAATCAGAATACACGACAATCCCATGTTAATATGGGCAGAATCTTCTCAAGAAATAGATTCTATAATCCCAATTTACATTATTGATGAAAATTGGAGTCTCAATCATGGAAATAACATAGGTGTAAATCGATTGAATTTTCTTTATGATTCTCTATTAGATTTAGATAAAAATCTCAAAGAAAGGTACGGGACAAAATTACTAATTTGTTCTGGAGATTCTAGTGAAGTAATAGAATCAATCATAGAAGGAACAGGGCAGGAAGTAAGTTCACTATTGACAGATTACTGCTCAGAACCTAAAAGTAGGAACGATGTAGGTTATATAATTGAAAAACTAATCACTAGAGATGTTAATACGAAAGTATTTCCAGCAGTAAGTACCATTTTAGATATTGAAAAAATAACTCAAATGAAACACTTCAAAGCACCTAAGTCGACTAAAAATATGGAAAAAATATTCGAAGAGAATCTTATAATTAGCCCCTCAGGCCACTTATTGGATGGAGATCTTCCAGAACCTAATAATATTCATTCAGAACCATTGATTGTAGAGTCAATTATTCAGAGCAAACAATTCGCAAAATTTTATATTTCAGCCGAAGAACTTCAGAAAAAGAATTATCAATTAAGATTAGAAAAAGGATTTGAGAAATCGTATTTTCTTGGAGGAGAAACAGAAGCCTTGAGAAGACTCAAGGAAAAAATAACTGAAAGGCCAGATTTCGTTAATAATTTCAGGAAGCCATCCACTTATTCTACAAACGATATAGAAAACCCAATGGAACCGACAACCACAGGATTATCACCATACATTAGCAACGGATGTCTATCTGTCAGACTAGTATGGAACGAATGTGCGAAGTTAAGAGATGTAAATAAATATACAAAACCTCCAGAATCACTACATGGTCAACTGATGTTTAGAGAGATGTTTTACTTATTATCTCGAATTGTTGAAAATTGGGAAGATGATTTAGATAATTCAAAATGTAAACCAATAAAATGGGATGATTATGATGGGGAAAAAATCAGAGCATGGGAAACGGGAGTCACGGGGTTCCCTTACATCGATGCGATGATGAGGCAGCTCGATGCAACTGGTTGGATGCATCACCTAGGCAGACATGCTGTATCTTGCTTCTTAACTAGAGGCCAGTTATGGCAAAATTGGAAATATGGTCGAGATATATTTGAGAGAAAATTAGTTGATGCTGACTGGGCAGTAAATAATGGAAATTGGCTCTGGTTAGCAGGAGTAGCTCCATTTTCAATGCCCTACTACAGAGTGTACAACCCATGTCCTGATTCGAAGTCAAGTTTGAATGTAGAGACTGAAGAGGCTAGTTTTGTCAGGTATTGGATACCAGAACTATCATTATATCCGTCAAAATACATCTTCGAACCGCATTTGGCTCCTTTGGAAATACAAAAATTATCAAATTGTATAATTGGAGAGGATTATCCTTTCCCAATTATTAATAGAAAGGTTTCTCGGAAAGAAAATATATCTAAATTCAAAGANAACCTNNAAAAATTGTAAAATNAATTATNATTCATAATTACTANCAAAAAATATTTCATTACAAAAAACNATTAACTTAAATTCTCATTTGTTGAGACTAAGAGTTCTAATTGATCTCCCAATCTTTGCCACAAATCATCTACTTGCTCACTAGTCATATNTGTACAACTGTACATTTACATATATACCATTGTTTTTTCCAAACATTTCACTAATTCAGCATCATCATAGAAATATTTGCCTATTTGAAACAAAAAATAAATAAAAATGTTTGTTATAAGATAATAACCCCCTATTCCTGCTTTACTGTTAGGTGTGGGAAAGGTATTCCGATTCCTTTAGATTTGAAACGATCTAATATCTCAATCAAAATCCAATCTTTAGCCTTTCTTTCTTTGTTATAATCTTCAACCCAGCAATCCAATCTGAAAACTAAAGCAGTTTCAGAAATGTCATAAAGTAAAACTTCGGTTTTAGGATTCTCAGTTGTAAATTCGCAATCGCCAATTACGTCGATAATTATCGACTTCACTAAATTAGGGTCAGAATCTAATGAAGTTCTAATCCTAAAACGTAAATTCATTGAATCAGCATCACCTTGTGAACCACCAAGTGCATAATTCTCTACAATTTCACCCGACAAAGTAGTATTAGGTATCACCACTAGACGCTCATTACCTGTTTTTATTTTTGTTGTCATTAAGCCTACGTCATGAACTCTGCCTTTCACTCCCATAACAATGACTTTATCGCCCTTAGAAAATGGTTTATCTAATAGCATTAATAATCCCGAAACTAGATTTGCTGCAGTTTCTTGTAATGCAAGACCGATAACTAAGGTAAGTATGGTTGCAGACGCTACTATCGCGGTTATATCGACATTCATCTGATCTAAAGCAATTAGAACTGCTGCAACCCATGCGAGTAGTTTTGAAGCACTCATAGTTATTGTTTTTAGCGTAGATAAATCAAGAGATGTTTTCTCATCCATTGATTTGAAAAGAGGTGGNATAAATTCNTCGACAANGGAACTAAGAAATTGTGCAAAAAGTATCAATAAAATTGCTGCAGAACCACCAGCGAATGCAGCTCTCTCAAATGATTTTTCTTCGAATACATAATCAAAAGTGAACCATATACCTATCAAGAATATCCCTACATTAAGTAAAGGAGTTGCTAGACTAAAAATACGATCATCATACAAATTATCGCTGGATGAAATCACTTTCATTACTGGCCCTCTAAGTAGCAATCTTGAGATTAAGGTCATTAGAATACTTAGAGAAATTCCAATAGAAATTTGAGTAATCTTACTGGCTTCATCAAAATCAATAAAATACTGTTGAATTAGGTCATACATAANATGTTCTTATCCAACACTGCTTAATATTTTTTCCCCAACATTTATGCTGAAAAATACGTAAAAATACAATTTTTGGTGCTCGTGCCGGGATTTGAACCCGGGTCGCCGCCTCGAAAGGGCGGCATGATGGACCGAACTACACCACACGAGCGGTGAGCCGCCGAGAAGCAAACCCCACATAATCGCAACGGTTGCAAATACTAGAAAATAATAAAAAAAAACTCATTCCTCTTCAGCGAAAAGTAAATCCTTTGAAAGAGTATTGTTAGATGGTGAGTTAGTAGTAAAATACAAAATCAGAGATATAAAAAGTATTATGAAAATTATATTCAAAGGGTTTGATTTTTCTTCAACCGATCTGGTAGAGTCCCCTGGATAGAAGTCAGAATTATCACCCACTCCATCCCCATCTGTATCACTATCTTCTGATGAGTCGTAAGGGAACGCATCGGAATTATCGCCTACTCCATCGCCGTCAGAATCTACATGCTCATTTGGATCGTCGGGGAAAATATCAGAATTATCACCTACTCCATCATTATCAAAATCTAAATACTCTGAAGAATCAAATGGAAATACATCAGAATTATCTCCAATTCCATCACCATCTGTATCTAGCGATTCTGTAGAATCATTCGGAAAAATATCGGAATTGTCTCCTATTCCGTCGCCATCCGAGTCTAATGTTTCATTAGAATTGTATGGGAAAACATCTGAATTATCACCTACGCCATCACCATCTGAGTCTGATGTTTCATTAGAATTGTATGGGAAAACATCTGAATTATCACCTACGCCATCACCATCTGAATCGATTTGTTCGTATGGGTTGTATGGAAATATATCAGAATTATCACCTAAGCCATCAGTATCTGAATCTAATATCTCATTAGAATCGTGTGGGAATACATCTGAATTATCACCTACGCCATCACCATCTGAATCTATTTGTTCGTATGGGTTTTCGGGAAACATATCAGAGTTATCACCTACACCATCGGCATCTGAATCAATAATTTCATTCGGATTAAGTGGGAATTGATCGGCATTATCACCTACTCCATCTCGATCTGTATCTAGCCATTCTGTGGAATCATTTGGGAATACATCGGAATTGTCTCCTATTCCGTCACTATCTGTGTCTTGCCATTCTGTAGAATCATTCGGAAATATGTCAGAATTATCACCTACGCCATCACCATCTGAATCTATTTGTTCGTATGGGTTTTCGGGAAATATATCNGAGTTATCGCCTACACCATCGCCATCTGAATCAATAATCTCATTCGGATTAAGTGGGAATTGATCGGCATTGTCACCTACTCCATCTCCATCAGAATCACTTGTTTCCAGAGGATTATTTGGAAATGCATCAAGATTATCACGGACACCATCTGCATCGGAGTCTGGGAAATAACCTGTAAGTCCCCAATCTAAAATTGTGGAAGGGAAATCATCATCGCTCGAACTACTAAGTTGAGGGTAATGGCTACCATTAGGAATTTCCCATAATGAAACACGATTACCTGAATTACAATTCAAATGTTCATATTCATTTGTGTCATTTACTCCTCTAGGCGAAATTAAATCAAGTTGATTAATTTCAGTGTAAGTTAAATCACAGCCNGAACGGTTCGCCCAAGAAAAAACTGTTTGCGATGCTGCCGGATAATTNTCTCCAAGTATCGCNCCTCCATCATAAAAAATAACTGAGTCNGATGTACCATGAATTTGTAGAACATTAGGATAACCTGTATTTGGACAATCGTTGAAATCATAATGTGTTGCACCTGCTAAGGAAATAATGGANCTAAGCATATCTCCTCTTTCACAAGCCATACGATGAGCCATAAATCCACCATTTGAATACCCCACTATTATGATTCCTTCAGGGTCAGCTCCATGGTACGTAATGGCCTCATTAATCAAGGAAGTCAACCAAGAGACATCATCCACTTCTTGCCCCCAAATATTGCAACAAGCATCTGTTGCGTTCCAAAATCTTTGACCAGTTGCACTAATTGTACCATCTGGCCTTAATAGAAGATGACCATTTTCATGTACACTATCTATCAAGTCAAAAAATCCAGAAACACCTAAACCTGAACTAGTGTANCCATGTAAGGCAACAACCAATGGTAATTTATGACTAACGTTATGNCCACCAGGTAACTCTAAAATCGCTTTTCTTGAAGACGGACCTATCTCGAAAATAGTATGATTATCTGTATATTGAATAGTATCATTAGATATCGAATTGAGATTTTCCTCTAATGGCTCATCATTAGAGATTATCACAGAGAATATTGAAATCAAAAATAGAATAACCAAAGATATTGATAAGAGGGAATTATATCTCATNTTTAGCCTCTGTATCCATATTTTTCCACCATTTCAGCAACGGAATGAAGATAATNATACAGAGTATAGAAATTAGCGTGAAATTAAGCCAGTTCAATGAACTCTGTACAGATTCTCCGTAAACTCCTATTAGGAATCCTACTGAGCCAAATCTGATACCTCTGCCAAAAATTCCTGCTAATGCAAAAAGGCGTAAGTCCATTCTTCCTGCACCCGCTATCCAAGCCAACGCTTTGTATGGTATTGGAGATACTGCTGCAATGAATACTCCTAAAGAACCATATTTCTCTATCAAGAAATTCAATCGGTTAATATTGCTATCACTAACAAAACGCTCCAATAAAGGAATACCGCCATAATACCCTATAGCATAACCAAAAAATGCTCCAAAAACACTACTTAGAGTAGCAACAAGAACAATTAATGAAATTGCTAGGACGCTATTCGCTTCAATTACCATAGGTATAACTAGAACGTCAGGAGGTATTGGTTGGAAGGCGGCCTCGGAGGCAGAAACTAATGCTAAACCGAATAATCCAAAGCCATCTGCCCAATCGATAAATGGCTGGAAATAATCGCTCGGACTCATACCACTCAATTGTCTCCCGCAGAACTATGCGNATGAACATTTTCCGAACAATATCATTTCATTACACCTATTACTGATATGTGGGNAACCACTCGCACCGCTGTGACGAATGAGGTCCTAGATACCGCAGCCTTGATTTCTTGGCCTATTGTTAGGCTGAATGGTTGCTATGTTATACCTTCACAAAGGATAGAATTATGTAGAATATATCCGGAAAAAGAGATAAAAATTGATTCTGCCGAATTAATTTGGATTGAACCAGATAAAAAAAGTTTGCAANCCGCCACAAATTTAGCTATTGAGACGGGAGATATGGCTGGATTNTCTGAAATAGATTTAGGAATTCTCGCACTCTCAATCCATCTAAAAAAAACCTTGGTTACAGATGACTATAGATTGCAAAATTTAGCGGAAAAAGCGAGTATAGATTGGATTGCTGTAACTACAGATGGGATCACAGAAATATGGAATTGGGAATTGAAATGCATAGCTTGCAAAAAGATATTTCCACAACCAGAAAAACCCAATCTGAAAAAAGCAGACTGGGGCCGATGTAAAGATTGTGGCTCCGAACTTAAATTGAAGAAAATGAGATAATTACTCTGATTCNTCAAGATGTTCNTTAGTCATTCCACCACGATCCATATCTTCTCCAGCAATTGACATNCCCTCTTGCAGACCTCTCTGAAACTCACCCTTTGCGCGGCCAGCATTTCTAGCTAACTCAGGTATCTTTTTTGCTCCGAACATGATTGCAAGCATTATTACAAGAATTACAATTTCTTGAGTTCCTAAGATTCCCATATTAATCCTGAAGAGGTTGTAACCTTCAAAGGCTTCGGCGAAAAATCCTCTTAACCCCCNGAAACTGGCGGTAAAAAGGCAATTTCTGATGAGTCGTGTACTTCCGTATCAAAATCTACACCAATTTCTCCGTCCAATGCGACTACGAGACCATCAGATACCATAGATTTCAAATCAAATCGTTCGATTATTTGATTAATAGTTGTTCCATAAAGTAAAGACAATTCTATAGTCCGCTGATTTAATTTCTCAGCCAATGGTCCAAAAAATAACAGCTTGACTTTAATTGCTCCCTCAATGGGTTCTTCTTTCTCCACAATACTCGGAGCAGTATCTTACCAATCAATCCATCTATTATTGATTGTTAATATTATAAATATTCATATTAAATTAACAACAATTCATACGTATACCATTGCTCGTTGGTACATGAGTGAAGTGGAAGCGGTTGTCTTTGATTGTGACGGAGTATTAGTAGATATTACTTCATCTTGGCAACAAATACACAACTACTTTGGNACAAATAATAAAGAAAATCTAGCGAAATTTCTCGAAAAGGAGATTACAGANGATGAGTTTATGGAATTNGATGTCAAATTATGGTTAGATATTCAAGATAAAATCCATATGGATGAAATNATGAGATGTTTTTCTGGTGTGAAGTTAATGNAAGGAGCAAGGGANGTNATTACTGAACTCAAAAGNAGAGGAATTTATGTAGCAATTGTTTCNTCAGGCGTNGCAAGATTNATTGGTTCAATTGCGCATATTTTGAAAGTNGATGATTGGGCTGCAAATGACTTCGCATGGGATGAAGANGGTTATCTATCAGGTCCAAAAACTGCAATGGTAGATTCTCATGATAAGGGTGAGATGGTAGATAAATTGCTAAGGATTAATGGCTTTCAAGCAAGTAAAATATGGACNGTAGGTGACTCAGGCACGGATTTGTCAATGCAAATACCTGATTCCAATTTCATAGGGTTCAATCCGGCTAGGGAAAGATCGATGAATGAATTTACCAAAGCAAATGTACCAGTAATCATAGAAAAAGATTTGACAAAAATTTGGAACATTATTTTTTCAGAGGATTTTCCTAAAGATGATTAAGCAAATGGTATTGATGCTGAAGCATGCGTATGTAAATTAATCACTGTCAATATACATGGTTTGGGTTGGAAACCCAGCATTCTCTGATAATCAGTCTGATCTTGCCACGTAGAACTATGGACAATTGTGGTTCCTTTGTGGTCCCCTACATATTGCCCATGAACATGACCAGTGACGAAAATATCGGGTATAGTTCCAATTACCATACTATCTTCGGGCTCAGGAGACAATGGGGTTTTTCCACCCCAAGAGGGGGCTAAGTGTCTCCTTTCAAGCATTGAACGCATTGCCATCTCAGGTTTAGCGTATGTTACAGATCTAAGACCTGCAACAAAGTCATCGATACTTTTTCCATGATATGAAAGAATTCTTACACCGTGAAGACTGAAATCACAAGGATTACCCACGAAAACAGTATCTGAATAGTCCTGTTGTACTTCAGGGTCGAGAGCAGGTTGAGGTTCAGCAGGGCGCACTGCATCATGATTTCCTGGAAGAATTATGACATCTACCCAATCTGGCAGATCACTTAGAAGAGTTGCAAGAGCCCCATACTGCTTGAATAAATCCGTGATTGCTAGATGCCTGTCCTGTCCAGGATATATACCTACACCATCAACACCATCTCCGCTTAAGACGAAATATTTGATATTCTTAGCCAACGGATCTGTTTTGAACCAATTAATCATTTTCTCCCATTGAGGTTCGAGGAATGTCTTGCTACCTACATGAACATCTGAGAGAAAAGCCGCGGACACCGATTCATCAATACTTGCAGCATTTTTAGCTCTACGAGGTAAAGGGGGAAAATGAATATTTGAAATTATGAATAAGTCTGTTCGATCGCCAATAAAAAATCCACTTACTCCTACCACATCATCATTCATCAATCCATCAAGAGCTGCATGTAATGGGTTGGCACCTGTTGGAGGTTTCAAGAGGCATTGTATCTGAGTGGTTTCATCTTCTAATAGAAACATCAGATTTCCAGATTTGGCCCAGCGAGGCTCACTAACTAGTCCTACTATAGTAATCTCATATTCATTAGAAGAATAACGTTGACGATTTCTATAAGCCTCTGCATTGGAAATTGGTCTCCTCGGGAGTGAACGCCCCTCAATCATCAAATTGCGTATCTGACTTAATCTACTATTGAAAAATGATTTGATATCTGATAATTTACCTTCGGTAACTGAATTACCAGTAATATCAAAATGTATTTCAATCTCTGAATCAATATCTTTAGCTAACATCGGAAAATCTTCAAGACTGTAATGAGATAAACCATGAGGTCTTGGTGCTGGAGAAATTTCATTACTAGAGATCGGTGCAATCACTCTACCAATTGGTGAAGGATTATCTGGATTAGGGAGAGTGACTTGTGCCTTCTTTGAAAGGTTTTGAGATTCTTCAGATTTAACCTGATCAATTGAAACTAAAGATAACAATTGATCTATTGATTGAGATGTTAGAAGTTGAACATTGGATGCACGAGCAGCCTCAATTAACGGGTTAATATCAAGTAATTGTTCAATCTTGTCCTTAGCATCTAGTCCCATAACAAGGAGTCCTGCAGCACTCAACATTTTCTGTTGTTGCGCCCAATCACCGGATGCCATACAACTCACGTCAGGTACGTACGCTCATGATAATATCGCTACAACAGAGTCATTCATCCCAGTCTGTTAGAGATGCTAAATCAACTTTCTGTATCTCTTCTGCTACAGTAGTATCTTCAACTTCCCAAGTCATACTTCCTTCCCATTGTTCAGAAGCAGGATCCATCTGAGAAATATCGGATTCAGATTCATCAATTTCATCTATAATTTCTGTTTCTCCATCTTGTTCTTCTAACCTATCTAATGTTTCTAGAGCTAATCTTAGAGCAAAAACTGCAAAAGAACGCTTATTATCCAATCTGTCGTTTTCGCCAAAATCCATTCTTCTTACAAGAAAATAATCTTGGGCTATAACTGCTACATGCACCCTACCAACCTCCTTGTCTGAGGTTGAGCCACCTGGACCTGCAATCCCTGTAATAGCAATAGCTACGTCAGACCCCGATTGATACCTTGCACCTTTAGCCATTTGAACAGCAACTTCATGAGAAACTGCTCCCGCCTCGCCCTCATCAAATGCAGATTTTTGTACCCCTAATTCCCTCATTTTGGCTTCATTGGAATATACTACCCAACCCTGATTAAACCATTGAGTAGCACCAGAAATATCAGTGATCAATGATGCGAGTAATCCGCCTGTGCATGATTCTGCTGTGGAAACCGTCCAGCCCTTCTTTCTTAGGCGCCTAGTCATCCGAGATGCTAGCCCCGCGGTCTCTTCTACCACATACATCCCTACTAGTAATCCTTCTTGATTGTTTACACCTAATCTTGAAGATTAAAGTGGTGGGCCCGGCAGGAATTGAACCTGCGATCTTCGCTTTGTAAGAGCAACGTCAT
>NYXJ01000060.1 GCA_002685315.1 Methanobacteriota archaeon | reverse complement strand
TCATTTAATCCTAATTTCACCATAGCAGTTGATAACTTTGGAACTATTTCATTATGAAGTTCCCTCATTAAATCACCTAGGACCACGCATATCTTAACATTGCTGCAATACCTCCAAACGAAGTACTCAAAGTAGAACCTTCTTCAGTATCTAATGAAACTAAAATAACTTTAGCAGATGTGTGAGATGCAAGTTCTGTTAATTCATCTATCAGATCCATTGTTTTTTCAGGGTCTTCAACTATTCTATCTGACCCACACTCGGGGCATTGAGGTATATCTGTCAAACTATTCTGTGTTTGACTCCATTCATTAGAACATGATTTGCAAGTCCATCCTACTCTACGTTTTCTCAAACCCTCGGAAAGTAATAAGGTCGCTACTGCTCCCTGATCAAGAGCGGCTCTAACCATCATCTCTCCATACGTGGCCTTAGGATGTGTTTGCATTACTTCTCTAAGGAAATCATCCACTAAACGTCTTTCAACATCCAACTCAATTTGGTCCATCAACCCTCCTGCCCTTTGAATTAGCTCTCTTAGGCCAGAATCATTTGAGTATCCTACATCAAAATGTGGTTCTCTAATTAATTTCTTGATTTCATGATGGAAATAATTATTTTTTACTACAAAATCTTTAGTTGCCCCTGGCCCTCCAATAATTATTCCTTTCAAATCTTCGATCATTGGTAGCCAGTAAGCACAAGCTCTTTCAGCCGACTTCTTGAAAAAATTATGAGCGGCTTCCTCGATTAATCTTTCGAATCTTTGAGCAGATTGCCCGCCTCTTCCGTGTTTAGATGGGACTTGTGAGGTAATATGCTCTTGACAATGATGTCTCTTACCAGATGCTAAACCATAAGCCGATTCTGATCTATCAATTACAAATAGCCCATAAGCCGTTTTATCGATTAACATATCTTCAAGTTGGGACGTTTCGAAAGAAGAATCACAACGATATCTGAATGATGGGAAAGGCTCGGGTGGGTCATCAACCACTACTGAAATCAGTCTACTTTTATTATTTCCAGTGATCACATGGCCCACAAACAANGCAATTCCTCTTTCTCCTGGTGTCTTGTATCTCCCTAGCGTGGAAACTGCTGATTCTATGGCATCAGTCACATGTTTTCTAGTAGATTTTGACTTAATATTTGCTGCTTGNCCACCTTCTTGAATNAANTGGTGNCGAACATCAGATAACATCTTCTCNGGAGGTATAATTACTGAAACTAACTCNGTACCCATACCNCTCATCTTCGAAACTTCTTCGAGAGTCTTTCGTGCGCGAAGTTTGCGTTTTTGCATCTCTAAGTCCTCTGACATAGCCCACCCTCGTGTATGGGCAAAGAGGCGGGCATTTCAACCCTTCATCCTTAACCTAGCCTAGGCATTGATAGAGAAGTAGTGTCTCCGTNTACATGATGACCATCATTGTGGCAGCAATNGGCGGTAGTTTATTGCGTCCAGAAGTAGAACAAAAACATGTATGGTTAAGTCAATTAATTTCGATAATCAGAGGCCGGGTCTCTGCAGGTGACAGGCTAGGATTAGTTATTGGAGGCGGTGCTCCGGCAAGAGAAGGGATATCATTAGCTAAACCATTGATTAATGATGACTACCACTTAGACAAGATAGGTATTGCAGCAACTAGACTTAATGCCACAATAATTAGAGAGGCTTTCACAGAAGCNGGAATTTCTGTTTCAGGGATTATACCATCAAGTGTTAATGAAGCAGTTCAATTGCTCGAAGAAAGACCNGTTGTAGTAATGGGGGGNACNGAACCNGGACATACAACTGATGCAGTGGCTACGAGATTAGCAATAGCTNTTAAAGCGAATAAATGCATTATTGCAACCAATGTTGAAAAAGTTTTCAATNAAGANCCAAGGTNTAATCCTAATGCCAAATCATTTGACAACCTAACTCATGAAGAGTTGCAAGAAATTGTGGGTCCTGCTGAGCATAAAGAAGCAGGGAAGTCAAGTGTAGTTGACCCTATTGCTGTTTTAGAGGCAACTATGGCTAATTTGGAACTAAATATNATTGATGGGAGGGAAATCGAACGATTCAATAACGCAATTTTGGGCTTGGATTTTGAGGGGACAAAAATTTCTTCGGAGGAAGAAAAATGAGTAGAGCAGAAAAGATTGCTAAGATGGCTACAACTACTGCTGGTCAAGCAAAGCAAGATTCAGTAGTTTCAAGGAAAAGGAAAAAGGCGAGGAAGAATGTATTATTCGAAGCACACAAACATTGCGTAGAATGTTCAATACCAATCCCACTTAGTAATGAATCATTAATTTGCGATGATGATGATTGTCGCGCTAATCAAGAAAGGAAAGAAAAATCAAGAAAAAGACTATCTATTTTACTTTATGCAGGAGTAGGTTTTTTTATTATATCAATAGTTTTACCACTCATAGGAGCGTTAACTTGAATTGTGAGATTTAAGTAGTGATTATTATGATGGTTAGAGTGCTCTCAGTACTTCCAGGATTTGTTGGATTATTATGTGTAATTCTACTATTAGGAAGCCTAAGAGGAATTGACCTCCCNTCAGAAGGGAGTGTTATTGATATGGTACCTTGTGAATTTGAGGACCCTGATTTGTGCCTAATAGCAATGACGCCTGAGATTTCCCCTCCAACGATTTTTGGTATATTAGATATTGATTTACAAATATCTTGGCAAGAAGCAGATAATGCTTGGTTTGCAGTAGTAAAAAGTGATGCAGCTGAAATATGCCCTCCAGATGAGGAAAGTTGGCTAACGGAATGTACTGCTGAAGATATAGAGAATTATATCATTGTAGGAGGTCCAGAAGAACTAGATGGNAAAATGACCTGGAACATAAAGACGGATGACTATAGAATTGTTACAGGTGGGAGAGAAGGAGCGGATATTGGNGATCAACAAGTTCTAACTACAAGTACTCAAATTAGTTTCAACTGGTTTGTTGAATTGATTCTGGCATTAGTATCATTAACACTATTCTTAGGAGCAGGAGAAATGGCTTTTCCAATAAAGAAATTATTCTTGAAGTTTAGAGAGAGTTAGTGAATTAAGTATCGAGTAATTGAATAACATTGGTGAGTTCGGATAAACATGAGCGAGAAATGCAGCAACTGTGGAACTTCCATAGATATTAGTGGATTGCAGAAGTCTTACGGAGGATATGATTTGTATTGTAAGACCTGTGGACATAGTTGGCATGTAAACTAATTATCCATTTCTCTTCGTTTTTCAATCTCATATTTAGTACCTAANGGCTCTAGAGAGTTTTCTTCAATATGCCAATTTTCAGGTAGTATTAATGGATTATTGATTTTATCAGCACCAATCGTATCAATCAGAATGTCCCGTAGTTCTTCTATTCCTTGACCAGTTACAGTAGAAATAAGATTTTCAGCACCTTCAGGTATTTCTTTAAGAATATCTGATTTAGAGTGGACTACTAAAATCGGTCTTTCAGTAACTAGTGACTTTATCTCATCAAGAAGATTCTGTTGCTCATTCAAAGAGGAACCACCAGACTCGCTGGCGTCTATTAGTACCACTAGAATATCTCCAATATTTTCTAATGCAGCAATGGCTTGCATTTCAATAAGGTTTCTTTCATCCATAGGCCTATCTAACAATCCAGGTGTATCTACCATTTGGTAGGAACGTCTTCTATGCAAAAAATGTCCAAGATGTAATTGTTTAGTAGTAAAAGGATACGCTGCCACTTCAGGTTCTCCTGAAGATAAAGCACCGATTAAAGCGGATTTTCCAACATTCGGAGAACCAGCAACAACAATTACAGGCTCATCTGGATCTACAGAGGGTAACTTTCTCAGTATGTCTCTTGCTTCACCAAGCCATAGTATTTGAGGTGAAATTTGATGTACAATAGAAGATATTCTACCATATGCATGTCGTCTGGCTTCATGGAAACTTTCTATGTCCCGCAAACGAAGAATTTTTGATTCAGACTCTCCGGAAATTTTTCTGACTCGTTCTGCTGCCCATTGAATTGCTCCGAGACTTCTACGATAATCGTCATTTCCAACTGCAGCATCGATCAAAGCTCTATCAAATTCTGATAGGGCATTAAGACTGGGCCATTTATCAACCCAGTTTCTCAAAGTTGAATCTATAGTATCTGAAGCAGATTGTATCATTCTAACCATTTGCTTCCTGACTCGATGATATTTATCAGGATCTTCTACTAAATCAGATTGTTTGGAAGCCTTTCGAAACGCTTTATCTAAGATTTCTTGCGGATATAGTACCGTAGGAATACTTCTCCATTGTGGTATTGCCATAGTCTCTCCCTGACCTTGCGCCTATACCATCCCACTTCAATTAAGCAGTCATTTAGGTTTTTAATATTATAATCTTAGAACCCGTTGATTTTTCTATTACATAGTTGACCGAGAGGTATGAGTGGTGAAGAGAGCGAGAGAGATTCCGGAGATTTACCAGAATGGGCTACGAAAATTCATCAAGAATATGGAGAACCAAAATTATCAGAACTTAGGGACATATTTCTAGGACCATTGATTGGAAGAAAATCAGGTTTAAGAAAAGATGATTTGATAGAAATTTTATTGGACTCTAGAGCACTTCCTAAGAATACAGAACCATACCTCAGAGGCATGTTAGTTGGAACCTCTAGAAATGTCATAGAAATCTGGGATGAAAATGGAGATTTTCGTTCAATCGCAAGGGATGTAATTGTTCAACTTAGATTGATAACTCATCTAAGAAAACCATATATCGAAGACAAAGAGCTACTCACATTTGAGAAAGAGGAAATTAGACGCCGCTCTAATTTACATGAAGAGGCTGAAAGGCAAGTAGATGGTAGAGACGATAATCATGTGTGGGATTGAAATGGATGACTTAGAATTAGCATCAAAAATTTGTATACCTTGTCAAGGAGGAGTCCCCTCTCTGAGTGTAAATGAGATGAAGGAACTAATTACTGAACTAAGCCCCGAATGGAAGATAATTGATAATCACCATTTACTAAGAGAATGGAAATTTGAGAACTTCCAACGCGCGTTAGATTTTACTAATGTGGCTGGTTCAATTTGTGAAGAACAAAATCATCATGCCGATTTTGAATTAAGTTGGGGAAGAGTGCAAACAATAATTTTCACGCATAAAATTGATGGTCTAGTAGAATCAGACTTCATACTTGCAGCGAAATTTGATAAAATTTGAGGGTCCGTATGAATGAAATCAAAAAGCACGTATTTGTTTGTGTAAATGAAAGGAATGAAAGAAATCCTAAAGGTTGCTGCGCATCTAAAGATTCGTTAGAAATTATGACCCAACTAAAAAGAACGATTAAAGATAAGGGAATTAAAGATATTCGAGTGAATAAATCTGGATGCTTAGGCTGTTGTGAAAACGGGGTATCTTGTGTAATTTATCCAGAAGGGACATGGTACACTATTCCAAATAAAGAGAAATCAATATTAGAAATTTCTGAAAGTATAATCAATGGAGAAATATCTAAAAATTATTTAATGTATAGTGACAAGTAAGTGTGATTGGATGAAAAAGATTGTTTATACAAGAATTGGCGGGCCTGATTCAATCGAGATAATAAGTGAAAAATTAGAAAAAACTGTAGAGAATCAGGTTAAAGTAAGAGTATATAGAGCAGGAATAAATTTTGCAGATTTAATGATGAGACAGGGTCTCTATGGAAGTAATCCTGATTTTCCATTCACCCCAGGATACGAAGTTTCGGGTATTATTACTGAAATAGGTGAAGATGTAGAAAACCTGGAGATTGGAGATAGAGTAATCGCAATGACTGGATTTGGAGGCTATGCAGAAGAGGTCATTGTTAGTTCGAATAGGATAATACCTATCCCAAATAATATGAGTTTCGATCAAGCAGCGGCAATGCCAGTAACTTATGGGACCGCTTACCATATGCTAGTACATTTAGGAGGGATCAAAAGAGGAGATGCGATACTGATTCATCATGCAGCAGGAGGTGTTGGAACCGCGGCAGCACAAATTTGCAAATCCTTCGGTGCAGAAATAATCATTGGAACCGCTTCGAAGATAAAAAAAGAATTTGTAGAATCAATGGGAATGTATTTTGTTGATAGAGATAACGAAGATTTTGTTAAAGTATGTAAAAAACTCACAGATGGAAAAGGAGTTCATCAGGCTATAGATCCAGTTGCAGGTAAGCATTTAATGAGGTCCTATAATTCGCTGAGGAATGGTGGTAAACTACATTGTTTCGGTGCATCTTCAGCCGTTCCTAAAGAAAAAAGATCGATTATTGCGGCTTTAAGAATGTGGATAAATACTCCGAAATTTAATCCAATGAAAATGATGAATTCAAATAAGGCAATTTTTGGAGTGCATATGGGAAGGATGGAAGATGAAGAAATTTTCAGAAAACATCTAAAGGATTTAACAGCGCTACTAGAGAAAGGAGAAATAAATCCAATTATTGACTCAGTATGGAGATTTGAAGAAGTTTCAGGAGCCCAAAAACATATGCATCAAAGAAAAAATAAAGGTAAAGTTCTACTAGATTTTTCTCCTAAATAGTGAATTAAGAATCAGCTAAAATTTTGCCATTAAATGTCAATTCATGGTTTGGAATCATTTGATCACCCCATGATGCCATTACTTTCTCACCTACTTTCTCGTAAGCCTCAGAGTTAACTACTGAATCTAGAACTTCTTGACTAGGCCAATATGAAACTGCAATGATTCTTTCCGAATCTTCTGCAAGAGTTGTTCGAAGACAGCCTTTTGCCATAGCTAGATCCAAAAAATTTCTCCAACCATTAATTTGTCCATCTGTTAAATCTAAGTCCGCTTCCTTAGAAACGACCCATACTCTCATTATCATACAAAGACATACTTTACTAGGGTTAAGATGATTGCCCCTGCACATTCTCTAGAGTTTAACTGGCCTAGTTGCACCACAAGCTTGACATTTCAGTAAAGTAGTTCTTTCTTCTTTTATGAAACGAGTATCTGGAGCTCTACATTGCCCACATAAAATATAGGATTTCACATATGAGACTATCTTCTCTTTAATTCTCTTAGGAGGGACCCTTCCCTTGAATAACACTCTTACTTGTTCTCTAGTTCCAGATGTTCCAAGTTCATTTATTAGGAACTGGTATACATGATTTGCATCTCTGTCCATTGCATCGACTATTGCAGCGAAATTTCTTAGGATTGTTTGATTACCCTCAATCAATATCTCTGGTTCAGGCATTGTCCATCTGGATCTTTCGCTAATATTTTTTGGAATACGTTCGCGTGCTCTTTCTAGCAATGATTCATAATCGAAGTCTTCCATCGACCTTCCGAGAAGACTATCCTTTTTCACCCCACCGACTGGGAAACTCCAGTGATAAGCGTAAAATGCCGCCTTACTTAGGGAATATCATGGATGAAGTGATTGAGGTTAAAGTAGCGAGAACACATGAAGATGCATTACTGCCGACTAAAGGAAGTNTTCATGCNGCAGGATGGGATTTGTATTCNCTTGAAGATACTANTGTGAAACGTAGAAGTAGTACNATGGTTAGAACTGGATTACATGTTGCTATTCCNGAAGGATTCGAAGGACAAGTCAGAGCTCGTTCATCTCTCGGGAAAAAAGGCTTAATTCTCCCTCATAGNATAGGGACAATTGATGCAGATTACAGAGGAGAACTCTTTGTATTGATGACATGGATTGGAGAAGGCGATTCTTATTTAATACAGAAAAATGAAAGAATCGCACAATTATTGATAACTCCAATACCAAAATCTGAATTTATCGAAGTTAGTATAGAAAATCTAGGTGAGACCGAAAGAGGAGATGGTGGTTTCGGTTCTACAGGAAGATTTTAGGCGATAAATACTAATAAAATAGATAGTTTTCATCCGATGGCTTGATACAGGACGGGATTTTAGGCCTATTTAATGCCACTNAGCGTAGACGAGCTTCGAGCCAAAGTAAAACAACANCGTAGTAANGGTTTAAACACACAGCAAATTGCTGATGAACTGTCATTATCTCAAACAACAATTCAATGGTTATCAACTGAAGAATATTCCAACAACACAAACTCTGATGATAGACCAACTGATGTTCAAGTAGGTTGGAGGTCTGTGGCAGTAAAGGCAAGTAGAATCGAAGCAATATCGTATATATTTGNAGANATCATAGAGGAAGAAATTGGAGATGAAATTGATACTATNGTTGGAATTAGTATCAATGGGATNCCCTTTGCTCAAGCAATTGCTGGACAATTAGATTTAGATTTAGCTGTGAGCCGCTCAATTAGCGAAGAAGAAGGAGCACATATTTCCGAAATATTCGCCTCCGTTTCTGGTAAACAGGTTGTAGTAGTTGATGATGTAGTTTCATCTGGTACAACATTGAAAAAGACAATTAAGAATCTTAGAAATGCAGGTGCTGAGGTAAAACTCTGCCTAGTACTGGCAAACAAATCAGAAGCTAATGCACTTGAGGGTGTACCTCTTAGAGGTCTGGTTAGAGTAGTTACTGTTTGAGGTAGGATTATGCATTGGGCAGATCATACCGCAAAGCGGCTATCTGAAAAATATGGCTCGCAAGTGATTGCTTCAGGGATTACGCCTTCTGGAGAATTTCACATTGGCCACCTCAGAGAAATTTTGACCGCCGAGATGATTCATAGAGCATGTCTTGACGCTGGAGAAAAATCCGAATATATATTCATAGTCGATTCAATGGATCCTCTGAGAAGAGTGTATGATTTCCTCTCAGATGATTATGAAAAATACATAGGTTGCCCTTTAGCATATATCCCTTCTCCAAATCCTGATGGGACTCCAAATTATGAGGGAGAGAGTTATGCTATGCACTTCTTAAATCCATTTCTGGATGCATTAAAACAGATAGGAGTTAATCCAGTAGTAGTTATGAATCATGAGACATATGACAAGGGATTATTTGCAGAAAAAATAGATATTGCAATAAATAGAAGAGAAGAAATACGTAATGTTATTGAAGAAATTTCAAGTAGAGAATTACCTNAAGAATGGTACCCCTACAATCCTATTGGTAGCGATGGTAGTATGGATGGAGTAGTAATAACAAGTTATGAAAAGCCGTATGTTTATTGGANTGACCGCAATGGAGTCAGTGGAAAATCAGATATTAGGAAGGCAGAAGGAAAAATGCCTTGGAGAGTGGATTGGGCTGCGAAATGGGGGGTACATGGAATCACTTGTGAACCGGCTGGCAAAGATCATGGAGCAGCAGGGGGTAGTTTCGACACCGGGATACCGATTTGTAGAATACTTGGTAGTGAGCCTCCAGAGAAAATGGTCTATGAATGGATTCAGCTCAAAGGTTCAGGGCCAATGTCGAGTTCAAGTGGAAATACAATAGGACCTATAGAAGCCTTGAGTTTAGTCCCACCAGAAATATTGAGATATGTAATTGCAAGAACTAANATAAAAAANCATATTGATTTTGATACAGGACCNTCACTCTTTGANACTGCAGATGAATATGAGAGAATAGTTTCAAACCCTCCCAAAGACNNAGAATTGAANAAAAAGAAAAAAGTAGCAAGAGATACTGCATTGGGTGCATTGAGATTGAGTCAGGTAAAAAGAGGAGAAGATGCCACTCTATCTACAGCAGGAGTCTCTTTTAGACACTTAGCAATGTTAGCACAAATAAAATCCAATGATAAAGACATATGGAACTCATTGAATAGAAGTCAACATCTTGATGGAGAACCTAATGAGGTTCTGATTAGCAGACTCTCAAGGATGAGATATTGGATAAATAGTAAGCATTTTCCAGAAAAAGCAAGAATTAAAATTCAAGACGCGATTAGTAAAGAGAATAAGAAGAAGATTAGTGATGAGCAGAGTGATTTTCTAAAATTATTATTCACTAAATTAGAGGGGATAGAATGGAATGAAATTGAAATCAATGAGAATATTAGGTCTGTTTCATCAGAAGTTGAATTGAACAGAAGAGATGCATATATCGCACTCTACATACTAATTTTAGGTTCGGAATACGGACCTAGAATCGCTTCAATAATGAATGAAATTGGCAAGGAAAGCACACTAGAAATATTCTCAAAATCCTTGTAATAAACTAGTAAAAATTTCTGAAGTAGGTCCTTTTGATCTAGAAGCTAGTCTCCTAACAATTAACTCTGGTGTAGATTTAGCAAGATGATTTCTTTTAGGATTTCTGTCAACAATCAAATCCATATTCTCATCGAGACCTTGGGCTTCTATTCCATCAATTCTTACATCTCCACCCATCACCTCTGAAATCGAATTTCCTATGTGAGTAACTAATAAAATATTAGTGTCAGAATTAGATTTAGAAGATTTTAGTAGCCCTCCGAGAATTAATGATGCGGCACCAGGTTCAGTTATTGCTTCTAACTCATCCGCCAAAATTATTTTCCTCTCACTCGAGACTAAAACCTCAGCTAATTTGTTTAATGTTCTTTCCAAAGCACCGGCAGATTGCGTTCCAGAAACTTTGGCAAGAATATGTAGTTCATCAAGAAGACCAATTTTTGCATTACAAGCAGGTACAGGAAGTCCGGAATGGGAAAGAAGGATCATTGATGCAAGAGTCTCTAGAAGAGTTGTTTTACCACCGGAGTTGGCACCAGAAAGTAATGCTATTCTTTCTCTTTCTCCTTCTGGAGAAACCTCGCCCAATCCATAAGTAACAGGGTCTGATTCACAACCTAATAGTAAATGACGACCGTCTTTCATCCATACTCCAGGATAATCAAGAGAAATCTGGGGCAGAGTACAGCGATTAGAAATTGCCCATTGCCCAACACCTAACCACATATCTATTTCAATAAATTTGGAAATGGCTTTTCGAGATTTTTTCATTATATTGGCNGTAGAATTTGCAATTGATATCTCTCCCTCACTCCTTTCTGATTTTATTGCATTTTCCAGCGCATCATCGATTAATTCTAGCGCATCTCTATTTACCACGCATGGATATTCACTAGAAAAAATATCATTTGGTAAATCTATATCTGAGCCTTCAAGATATAATGATATTTTCCTCTTACCCTCTTGTAATGCGAAGTCAATAGTATCCGCAATTGTGCTTTTCAATCGCCTTTCAAGACCTGAAATATCTGAATAATATGAAAGAACCTCATCTCCATCAAATGACAATTTAGATTGAGAGGTCCCAGAAACAATTGCATCATTTACTGATTCTTCTATTGACTTAATTTGACTCCATAAATTATCACGCANGTTTTCAAGGTTCTCAAGATTTGTTGATTCATTCTCTAAAGATTNTAATAATAATGTTAATTCTCCGAGTTCTTCTAAATGCTCCGAAATTGATTGCCCTATGTGATTAATTGGCCATACTTGGTCATATAATTCTGCTAAAATGGATAGATTATTTTTATTTATTTGAAGCCATTCAAGAGGAACTTCTGGAACTAAATCATACAACGAATCACTTGTTTTTCCAATTATCCATCCAGTAGGTAATTTATCAGGTCCGTCTTTCCCAATCCATGTCACCCTATTCAAGCCNAGATAATCNTTCCAANTTTCATCATTTGANCGAACTAAAATTCTACATTTTTTTTCTACATGTTTTAAATTTTTTAATTCGNNAGTATTTGGAACAACGATTACCCTNTCAATTCTAGAAGTTGGTTCCCTTGTGTAGCATAAACCAGAAATACAATTCTTCCAAATCTCAAAAGATGAATNATTCTNNGTGATGAATCTAATGGCATTTATAGAANAATTTCTTCTTGANTCAATCTCAACTANACTATTACGAGGNAAGGGGGTTAATATTGAAAGNCTCTCTTTAGCTGATNTAGTAATGACATAATCGGAAATATTATTGATTAAATCTTTGTGTAATTTTTTCCCCTCATCTGTAGTAGTAATGTCACTGNAATTATTATTTGCTAAATTGATTAATTTGACTGCTCTTTGAGGAGAGATACCCTCGATACTAGAAAGTGCACTGACATCTCCATCCTTGATTACGCGTTCCACATCTGCCAAAGAACCTATTTCAAAAATCAATTTTTCAGCCAGAGAATCGCCAACACCGGGTATTTCTTTCAAACTCAGCATAATTTACTTCGATAATTCTAGGTAATTAAGGAAATCGCAATTCCACAAAAATAACTATGGTTTTGATAGAAAACTAAAGTGAACGGATATTCAGTAATCTTGGTTCAGGTATTCCATCCATCGCTTCCGCTATAGCAAGTACTTCCATTCTTGCACCCGCCATGGTTGTTACAAATGGAATATTTAGTTCAACAGCTAATCTTCTCATCATATTCCCGTCAAGTACTGCACCACCAGTATTCCTTGGAGTATTAATAATAAGTTGAATTTTACCCTGTCTCATTAAGTCTAAAGCATCTGGAGTTAAACCTTCAGTAATTCGATAACAGGTTTCAACATCTAATCCTCCTTTTTCACGAAGAACACTAGCTGTACCACTAGTAGCATATATCTTAAAACCTAATTCAATTAGTGATTTAGCCTGAGTAATTATTGAGTCTTTATCTGAATCTTTTACGGTGATATAAACGCCACCTTCAGTAGGAACTGGCGATTCAGTGGCTAATCGAGCTTTAAGATAAGCAGCAGATGCTCTTTCATGGCTTCCCATCACTTCTCCGGTTGACTTCATTTCAGGTCCAGGAGCTGGATCTAGCCCTCTAAGTTTGATAAAGGGAAACACTGGTGCTTTAACACACACAGCCTCATCTTGACGTTTAGGAATATTGAGGTGGCATAATTTTTCACCTAAAGCCACCATAGCTGCAATTCTTGCTAATGGTACTCCGGTAGCCTTTGCTACGAATGGGAAGGTTCTAGAGCCTCTTGGGTTAACCTCTAAAACATATAATGTCTTATCTCTAATAGCAAATTGAATATTGTAACAACCGACTATTCCAAGCTCTAAACCAATCTTCCTAGTCCACTCATCGACTTGTTTCAACACATCATCAGATACGTTTTGTGGAGGAATAAAGCAAGTTGAGTCTCCAGAATGGATACCTGCTTCTTCTAAATGTTCCATTATTGCCCCCACCAAAACTTCTCTTCCATCAGAAACCGCATCTACATCAAGTTCTATTGCATTACCAAGATACTCGTCAACTAACAAAGGTCTTTCAGGTGATAGGAAAGCATCCTGCATATAGGATTCTAATTGGCGATTTGAAGAAAGAATTTCCATCCCTCTTCCTCCAAGTACATATGAGGGCCTAATAAGGACAGGATATCCGATTTCTCTGACTGCTTCACGGACTTGATCGGGACTTGATGCTGTCATTCCATCTGGCATCCGCAAATCATTTCTTTGAGCAAATGATTCAAATCTTTCTCTATCACTGGCTTCATCAACCGCTTCGGGAGTAGTTCCTTCCATGATTAAATCAAGACCCAAAGAGGATAAATGTGGCAAATTATTTGAAAGTGGTAAAGCAAGATTTATCGCCGTTTGACCTCCAAACTGTAATAAAATCCCATGCGCATCTTCGCGAAGTAATATTTCGCTGACTGATTCCAATGTGAGTGGGTCAAAGTATAGTCTATCACTAGTATCAAAATCAGTTGAAACCGTTTCAGGATTATTATTTATTATTATAGCCTCATGACCTAAGTCTTGTATGGCGCCAACGGCATGTACGCAACCATAATCAAATTCTATTCCTTGACCTATACGAATTGGTCCTGAGCCGATTACTACTATTCTTCGCTTCTTTCTCAAACTGAGATTTGGAACATAGTCAATCCCTATTGATTCAGAACCACACTCATAAGTTGTGTAATAATATGGAGTAACTGCAGCAAATTCAGCAGCACATGAATCTACCATTCTAAATCTTGGATGT
>NYXJ01000059.1 GCA_002685315.1 Methanobacteriota archaeon | reverse complement strand
TTTCACTCATGGGTACCCATCCCCATCATTACGGTATTTCTTGACTATATGATAGCGATGGTTGTAATTCTCACCATAATCCCTGTTTTGTTAGGGTTTGAAGAATATACAGAGTTGAATATTACTACTTCAAAATGTTACATTAAATGCGGAATCACAAGCAGGACAATCGAGTTGTCGAGTTCCAGGTCGTGGCCTAATTCTTAGTTTTCTTTCACAGCCAGGACATTCGATTTCGACCTTAACAACTTTTGCAGTCAAGGCAAATACACCAGCACATCCGCTACAAGTCAGATCAATTGGTCTCTCATCCGTTCCAGCAACTAGAATCATATTACAATGAGGACATGGTACTGATTCTGCAATCAAAGCATCAACTGTGGGTTGATGTGATACTCGACAAATAGCTCCGCAAATTTCACACTCNATATCTCCAAGACCGGGGGGTAACATATGGTTACAATGAGCACATTCTGCCAAAGGTGCTACGTGTTTTGACTCGACCGCTGCTGAATCGGACATATACCTCGCTACCCCTTATTGGTTATCAAGCGGTCGTATTATTGGTCTTGTAAAGTGCAATAAATGCTTCCTTAAGATCAATAACCAAATCTNTGAATAAATTAACTAAAACTGTNGTTCTACGATTATTATCACTATTACTAGAAACAAACATTCCATTAATTATTACNAAGAAAGCGCTTGCTTCATGCATAGCAATACCTGCTGCAATACTTGTATTGAAACCTGCCAATGTAGTCATAACTAGTAATAGAGTAACTATTACTGAAATTGCGATATTTATGTTCACAATGAGCTTTGTTCTTTTAGCAAGTTGAATTAATCTAACTATAGCTATAGGGTCATTACCTGGAATCAATACATCCGCTGCTTCTAGATTTACTTGGTCACCGCTACCAACAGCCACTCCAATATTTGCTGCTGCTAAAGCACCTGCATCGTTGAATCCGTCACCTGCCATCAAAGTTCTACGCGCCTTACCTCTATCCTTAACCCACTGAGCTTTACCTTCTGGATCAACATTACCTCTACAAATAGTTGGATCAATTCCTATTTTTTTAGCAAAAGACTCAACAGAAGATTGCTCATCGCCACTGAGAATCTCCACAATAATCCCTTCTTTTTGTAATGATTCAACCATTTCTGCTACACCTTCTCTAGCATCGTCATGAATAAAGGTGAATGCGGCTACTGACTTACCATCCAGAGATAATACGCTAACTCCATGTCCNTTTTTCCTTGACGAATCTAAAACCTGTTGTACTTCATTAGAAATCTCAACATCCTGAGATATCAACCAATCAGCTCGACCAAAAATNAACTCTCTACCACTTAATTTACCAAATACTCCAGCGTCACCATCTGTAATTCCANTAACTCTTTTTGACTTTATTTCCAATTCCTCTGCTAAGGAGATTATTGCTCGTGCATATGGGTGATTAGAGCGCTTTTCTAATGACGAAACAATAGCAAGAATCTCATCTTTATCTTGACCATCATTACATACAAACTCACCAATCTTTGGGCGACCTGTAGTTAGTGTACCAGTTTTATCTAACAAAGCAAGTTCAATAGAGGCTGCTGACTCAAGAACATCNCCTCCTCTTGCCACTAAACCTGAAGCTGAAGCGGCTGATAGCGCTGTTGCATGAGGAACTGGAGCGGCTAAAAGTAGTGCACAAGGGCAAGAAACCACCCACAACACTAGAGTTGTGACGAAATCTTTGGTAACAAAACCGTAAGCAAGAGACCCAAGTAATACAAATGGAACCCAAACAGCTGTAAAACGCTCAATTGTAGTTTGAGTTTTGGTAGGCATCTCACGGAAGTTTCGTACTAAATCAATTAAACTGGCTAATCGGGTTGATTCTCCCACGGCTTCACAATTCACAATAATTGGCCCTCTAACCAGTACTAATCCAGCTTCAACATNATCTCCCTTGGAAACCTCAATTGGTATTGGTTCACCTGTTAAGGGGGCACGATCAATTTGTCCATTACCATCAATTATGACGCCATCGATAGGGACTACTTCTCCTGATCTGATTTCAACAATATCTCCAACACTTAATGCTTGGATTGGTACCCAATCCTGTTCATTAGAACCTGTATCTAAATCAGAAGAAAGTCGGGCTAGCCTAGGTAATCTATCTAATCCGCCTTGCATAGCTTTTCTAGCTCTTACTAATGCAATTTCCTCAAGATGTGAAGCGAATGCGACTAAGCCTGTAACTACAAGAGCTTCTGCATATTCTTGCATTATCATAGCGCCAATTACAGCTAAAGAAGTTAGAACTTGGAATCCAAGAACTCTATTTCTGATACTAGAGGCTGCTTTTCTAAGCATTGGTAGACCTGCAAAAGAAATCCCAATTACTGCCAAGAATAATGCAGCATTATTGGGGATAGAGGATGATTCTTGAATTGCTATTACTCCAAATAGTAATGGGATTGTGAAAACTGCTGAAAGTAGTTGAACCTGATCTGGCCTGAGCTTTGAACTGATAGATTCTTCTAATTTCAAATCNTTACCAAGTAGTTGAGATATTCTCTCATCAGAAATTTCTTGTAACTTCACCGAATGGAATTCTATCATCTGAAGTTCTATTTTTCCTTCTTCAAATCGGGTATTGATAATACCTGGTACATCAAGCAACGAATGTTTGAGTGTATTTCTATCAATTCCAAGATTAGTAGCAGCTCGACCAGGAGTGAGTCCTGAAACCGCTTTCCATTTTATCTTTGGATTATGGCCTAAACTTTCCATGACTGAATTAACACGAGAAACTCGACCTTTCGCCATATCTAGATTGAATCTAACATTTCCTTCAGTAACAGATACATTTACTTCATGGATACCAGGTAATCTACTAACTGCACGTCTGGCTTTCATTGCACAATCTGCACAGTCCATACCATCAATTTGCCATTCAATTTCATAAGTACCATCGATTACTAAATCTGTATCTAATATATTTACNGCACTTTTGGAAAAAGAGATAAGATTCTCTTTACCTTCGTCTAGAATTTTCTTCAATTCATTGGACTNTTTAATTCTAGAGAACCTTCTCTCAACAGTCTTTGAGATACTGGAAATAATATCTTTAGAGTCAGTATTAGATAATTTTTCAGGAGTAGATTTTTTTTCTGGAACGGATGATTCAGACTCTCCATCATCATCAAGAAGTAAAAACTCCTCATCTTCCATAGCACTGGGAGTAGTATATCATCCTTGAATATGACTGGATAAAGTATGAACGATGAGATGATGAGACAGAACCATTACGGGAGGATATGAGTGAGTTACCGGAGGGTGATGATTGGGAGATGATTGTCTTCGATATTGATGGTACTCTACTCGATTTCGATGGATTTCAGCCTGAGCTAATCCCACTAATTAGAAAGATAGAAGAAATGGGAATTACAGTTTCTTTAGCTTCTGGAAGAACTCTACCTAATGTAACCCCGATACAGCAAGTATTGGCTATCAGTGGCTTTGTTATAGGAGAAAATGGAGGGATGGTTTGGGATACTAAAGCAGGGTTTCCAATCAGATGCTTAGCTGATGGNAAAAGAGCTAAAGATGCTGCAGAATGGCTAGCTACGCAAATAGAAGGATTNGATCCTAAAGGNATTGAAACTAATCGCTGGAGAGAAACTGAATGGTGNCTNCTAGATACTGAGAATTATAAAAAAATGAGAGATGCTTTGAAGACCTCNAGATGGCCTGATTTACAAATTGTTCCAACTGGATTTGCAGTNCATATTACAGAAAAAGGACTTGACAAATCTAGNGGTCTAAAGGTTGCATTTGAACAAAGAGGTATTGATCCAAAGAAGGTNATTGCAGTTGGTGATGCATCAAATGACATTCCAATGTTTGAATTATGTGGATATGCAGTTGCAGTGAATAATGAATTCAAAGGAGTAGCTGAAGCAGCAGATCATTTGACTGAATCAAAAGGCACTCTAGGTACAATAGAATTCTTAGAGCAATTCATAAAGTCCAGAAGTTAGAGATGGTGCAGGAGGCAGGATTCGAACCTGCGAAGCTCTACGCATCGGAACTTGAGCCCGACCCCTTTGACCACTCGGGTACACCTGCGAGCCTCGGAGAGGTTTTTTCTTATTGAGTTCAACGGATGAAGAGGCTAGAAAGAAGATAAACAAAGGAATCATTCATGGCCTTCCTCTGTCTGCCGTAACTCAGGTTGCTCACATGATTGACGAAGTCGCTTCATCAAGATTGACAAAGCAACAACTAATTGTTGTCGAAAAGGCACTTTTTGAATTAACAAGACAGCAAAAATCTAGTCCAAATGTACCCAAAGAAATTACAATTCCAAATTTTTGGCCTTCAATTCGTCAACTATTAACCNATTTAGAAAATGAGTTGGCTGAGACCATAAGGNANGAAGGAATGAATGCTAAAACTCAACTTCAATCTCGTAGACTGGGTGTTGCTAGAACTTCTGTNTCGGATCTGACAAGATTGAGAATGAATGCATTTGCTCAACATGCTATATTGAGTAATCTGATAAAAACNCCGAACGGAAGGCAAAACGAGAATGCAGTACCACCATTAAATTGGCAAAGACACGATCCTTCAGAAAGAATTTATTACACAGGTGTTGAAAGATTGGTAGAGAAATACAAGAAGGATGTTTCTTGGGATGGTATGCTTCACGGAGGGAAACCTGAAACTATCAATAAATCTAGTCTTGGAGGGAATGCGGCATTAACCGAATTTAATGATTCAGANGAAGATGAGTCAGAACAAAAAATCTCTACGCCTTCTCCACCGCAAGAAATGTGGAATGAACCTGAATTAGACGAGGAAGANAGAATAAGACAGATGGATGAATTCCCAGAAAGAGCCACTGGGGCAATGTCTGCAACTTCTATAGAATCGCCCAACCCTATTGGTAATCTTTCCGATATGAAAAGAATTAGGATGTTACAAGACCTTGTAGACCCAATCATAGATGAAGATGGNACNGAAATTCAACTTACTGCGGGCGAAGTTGCAAACTTTTCTTCCCTAATGGCGGACACATTAATTGCTGCTGGTTTCGCCGAATCTGCTGAGATATGAAAAGTAATGACTTAGAGGCGTCATTATCCGATACAGTCTACCGAAGGTGAGCCAATGCGAGAATCAGTCANAGATAAACAACTAAAAAAATTCAGGAAAAACTTTGCTAATGATCCTGCAGCAAAGGTTGCACAAAATGCAGTTACTAATGGAAATCTAATTGATGTAGCATTAAANAGAGATCTAGTACAAGCAATTGATTCATCTTTTTCAATAAAACTAGATGATTGGAAAGTAACGAATCAGAAAAGTAGTGGAAGATGTTGGTTATTCGCAACATTAAATCTTTTCAGACCTGGAACAATGAAGAAACTTAATGTAAAAAACTTCGAATTCAGTCAGTCNCATATTCACTTTTGGGATAAATTTGAGAGAAGTAATCATTTCTTTGAAGCGGTTATCGATACTGCAGATAGACCATTAGACGATAGAACGATTGGTTTCTTACTAGGTGATCCTATTGGAGATGGTGGACAATGGAATATGGCAATGAACTTAATCAGAAAACATGGATTAGTTCCAAAAACTGCTTATCCTGAGAGTATTTCTTCATCTAGTACCCGATGGATGAATGCTATATTGAAAGATATTCTAAGAAGTGGAGCGAGTGAACTACGAGAAATATTAGATAATGGTGGATCTGTAGAAGATGCCAGAGCTCACAAAGATAAGAGAGTGGAAGATATCTGGAAGATTCTATGTATCCATTTAGGAACNCCTCCGGAAGANTTTGATTGGCAATGGGAAGANAAAGATGGANAATTCCATAGAAAGGGAAGNATGACTCCTCAAGAGTTTGCCAAAGAGTATGTGGAAATGGACTGGGAAGNTTATGTTTGTATTGTTAANGANCCAAGGAATGAATACTACCAAACTTACACTGTAGACTANCTACAGAATGTTGCNGGAGGNCCTCCAGTAGTCTACCTAAATGTACCAAGTCAAGAAATGAAGAATGTAACNCAAAAACTGTTGGANGATGGNTTACCAGTTTGGATGGGATGTGANGTAGGTAAACAGATGCATAGAGAAAGAGGACTATGGGANGCTAAATTATTTGACTTTGCAGANNTATATGGTACAGAATTCGGTATGGATAAGGCAAANCGNCTAAGNTATAGCCAGACAATGATGACACATGCAATGTTATTCACAGGAGTTGATGTGGTTGACGGAGTTCCAAGAAGATGGAGAGTTGAGAATTCATGGGGTGCTAAAAAGAGTGGTGAAGAAGGATTCTATACAATGAATGATTCATGGTANGATGAACATATGTTTGAAATTGCAGCACCTACTGATTACCTTACAGAGAAGATGAAGAAAGGACTCAGCACTACTCCAGTAGTGTTACCTGCTTGGGACCCAATGGGTAGTCTAGCTAAAGATGAAGCTGCTCTTTAGAACTGCTTACGCTAATTTAAATCGGAAAAACATAATTAAGATCGGAAAATCTTATCCAAGGTTTCTTAGTGAAAGCTCGATAGTGACTGAATCTGGATATTCAATCATCATTATTGCTTTCAATGCCTTCTCATCCTTTGAACTGTTAG
>NYXJ01000058.1 GCA_002685315.1 Methanobacteriota archaeon | reverse complement strand
TTTGATGGGTCGGAGAGTTATGACTCAGATCCTATCTTCGAAGGAATGATCTCAACAAATCAAGAAGATCCTGAATGGAATGGGATTACTAGATGGATTTGGGATTTCGGAGATTCGTCTCCGGTTAAAGAAGGGTTTGAAGTATGGCACCAATATCAAATTCCAGGCACTTACATAGTGAAATTAACAGTTGTCGATGGTTTTGAAGCTGGAGAAACTAACACTACATCAATAATGATTTATGTTTCTAGAACTCCAGAAATAGTTACAAATGACCCTACAGGATTAGAATATGTCATAGTGGGAGAAATTGTCGATCTTTATGCAGAAGTGATTGATAGAGACCTTGAAGATGGAATAGAAGCATGGTTAGATACAGATATTAATGAAGATTCAAATGGCGATGGTGATTTTGAGAATGACAAAGATAGATATTTATCTAGTGAACCGGAAATAAAATGGGATTTGAATATCGCAATTGATGGAATAGATAATGATGGAAATACTATGAATGACTTTGTTTGGGGGGAACAGGTATGGATGTTACCAGAATATCAACCGTTAGTAATTATTCTTGAAACATGTGACGGAGTAAATGTTTGTTCAAGCAAGCAATTTGAAATTACAGTCCTAAGCATTGAAGAAGACGATGGGCCGTTATCTATATCCGATTTGACTTGGAAAGATTTTGTCCCTGATGCTGGAAGCGCAGGTCTTCTAGCATTAGTAGCCACAGTACTTTTGTTAGGATGGTTGATAATGAGGCAAAAAGATGAAGAAGAAATGGATGCAAAGAAAAGTACTGAGACTTATGATGTTCAGGAAGTTAAAGCAGAAGGAGGGTTACCAGGGATGGATCAGCATAACCCCCCACCACAGCCGAAATATTTGACAGTCGAAGAACGAAGAAACAAAGAATCAGGATACATTCGGCCTATTAGGACTAGAAGGAAATGATTGGTTTGTCTTTCAAAAGGAAATTAAGTGCAGTTATCCTAAACTCATGTTTTCTTATGCCAATGGTACTGATTACGGTAGTAATTAGTATTACTCCTATAGTTCAAGCAGACAGCGTTTGTGAGGTTCCTGCAAGTAATAGTTGGGATATAGATGAGAGGATAAACTATCATTATCTTAACCCCACATCTGATTGGTTTGACGGACTAGATAGCGAAAACCAACCAATCTGGGCCCCAATTTCTCAGGATTTTAGTATGGAATTAAGTGTGAATAATGATTCAGCTACAGCTATTAGTATGGCTTTATCTCCAGGTAAATCATACACTTTCTGTTATACTTATTCAGGAGATGTAGATTCCCCTCCAAGTAATGGAGTGAAGGCAGATGTTTACTTAATGAGTCAGGGGAATTACAGGGACTTTTACTATTGGAATTATGAAGACAGGACTGAGAACTGGTTAGATGAATTTGACTCTCTACCTGTTGAATATAGAGATATGATTACTTGGATGCCTTTTAGAGATGTGCATTCTTATGAAAAATCTGAATCAGGTTATTTTTCAGTATCAGTAGATACACAAACATCATCATCTTGGTTTGGAGGTGACCAATTAATAGAATATTACTTGGTTTTCGATAATTGGGATAACAACAGAAATACAGATCAGGAATCGGCAGGAGGCGCGTTGAATGTTGAATTATTGGTTGATGTTGAAGATAGACTTATCCTACCAAAATTCACAGCATATATATTGCTATCTGTACTTCCTTTATCTTGCCTAATTGCCCCATTAATAATTAATAGTAAGTATCACTCATATGGACTTGACAAAGAACAAGTTGAAGAAATAGAAATTCCAATATTAGAGAATTAATTGTATTCAAGTAGTTTCCAAGCAGTTTTTAAGTCGCTGGTATTAATTTTACCTTGCTGGGCAAGATACCATCCATTTTCCATTGTAGTGTAGACCATGCTTTGATTCAACAAAGGTGCATGAATTCTTGTCCAATCACCTCCAGCACCAATACCCATTATCGATAGTTTATCCTTAGAGTCTCTGGTTCTCCATGCAATATCAAATAACTTGAGAGCATCTTTCTTCCCTGCAGTATTGAAAACAATTTTAATAATATTTCCAGAACCCGAAATTTCATCTATTTCTTCAATGATTTCATTAGTAGAACCCGGAAATTGATCGTAGTGGTTAGAAGATATTATCTTCGTACTATCTCCGGCCATTTTTACTAATTTTTCCCTTTCTTTAGGTTCTATATCAGTTTCTAAATCGATCCAACTTACTCCACTCTTTATGGCCTTAGTTAATACTCCAATTCTCTCTTTCTCAGAACCTGGGAAATAACCCCCTTGTCTTTCAGGCCTACAAGTTAAGATAACAGGTAATTCAATACCAGTTCTAAAGGAAATTAATGATGATTCTAAATCTACTGAATCCATTGACTGAGAGATAAATTCAGGTGGAGTATAAACAGATTTACGATTATCATCAGAATCTGATTTTACTTTTTCTGAGACATCAATTTCTTTTTCTACAACCCATAATTTATCTAAACGAACTTCAACAATATCTGCACCAACTGCAGTAGCTCTTGCTGCATCTTTTACCATCTGATCGACTGTACAACCAGTGAGAGAAACACATATCAAGGGCAAACTCATTGAAGGTCCGAGAAATGAGGTCCGTTTAATCGTGCCGAGGGTTTTCTCAGAGAAAATAATCTAGAATATGTTTTTTTAGCCTTGTTTGGACATATTTCGTGAAAGATATCGAAAGCATTCAATAACCCCCTGACACCCCAATTATACAGTTAAATTGAGGGTTCCNTNANGGAACCCTCAGAAACTGGATGATGAATNAGATGACAGAAGACTACGGCGCCGAAAGTATCCAAGTATTAGAGGGCNTAGAAGCCGTCAGAAAAAGACCCGGGATGTACTTAGGTGACCCACATGATGGCAGTGCTTTACATCACTGTATTTGGGAAGTTGTAGATAATTCTGTTGACGAACATTTGGCGGGCCACACAGCATTAATTGAAGTTAATTTACATAAAGATGGGTCTCTCTCTGTGCGTGACTATGGGAGAGGAATTCCAGTTGGTGTACACGAAGAGTATGGAATATCAGCTGCAGAAGTGATTATGACTAAACTTCATGCAGGAGGGAAATTTGATAATAGTTCTTACAAAGTTTCAGGAGGACTTCATGGAGTTGGTGTTTCTGCAGTAAACGCAGTTTCAGAATGGATGGAGATGACTATACATAGAGATGGCGTTATTTATCATCAGAGGTATGANGCAGGAGTCCCTGTTAAGCCNGTAGAAGAAATAGGNAAATGCACAGATACAGGNACNAAAATAAAATTTAAACCTGATTTGACTATTTTCACACANATTACTGATTTTGAATTNGATCAAATAGATACTAGATTNAANGAAACCTCATTTTTGAATGCAGGATTGGAAATAATCATCACTGANGAAAGAGATGAGGAAAAGAATGTTAGTACACACCACTATGAGGGAGGNTTAGCCGAGTTTGTAACACAAATTAATTCAAACCGTGAAGTAATGCATCAAGAAGTTATTCAAATTAATGGAGAAAAGGATACTGAAAAGGGACCAGTGACAATTGAGTTGGCGTTGCAGTGGTCAGATGCCTTTAGTGAAACTATCTTTTGCTACACGAATATTATCCGGAATAAGGACGGAGGCACTCATATGACTGGTTTGAGAGGGGCTTTGACAAAGTCAGTAAATAATCATGCAAAGAAAAGAAAATTGCTTAAAGGAAACTCTCTATCAGGAGATGACGTTAGAGAAGGACTTTCTGCAATTGTTAGTGTAAAACATCCTGACCCATCGTTCTCTTCACAAACTAAAGATAAATTAGTTAGTAGCGAAGTAACAAGTATTGTTGAAACTGTAGTTTATGAAAAATTGGGTGAGTTTTTCGAAGAAAATCCCAGCGTCGGTAAATTAATTGTAGACAAGGCCCTTTTGGCTTCAAAGGCAAGAGAAGCAGCCAGAAAGGCAAGAGATCTAACTCGTAGAAAGGGAGTCTTAGAAGGAGGAGGATTACCTGGTAAATTGGCTGATTGTCAATCAAGAGACCCTTCAGAATGTGAAGTTTATCTCGTTGAAGGAGATTCAGCAGGAGGATCTGCAAAAACTGGAAGAGACAGAAGAATCCAAGCAATTTTACCTCTAAGAGGAAAAATTCTCAATGTCGAAAGACAACGTAGGAATTTGGTTAAAGTATTCCAAAATAATGAAATCCAAACAATGATTAGAGCACTTGGAGCAGGAGTAGGTAACCCCTCTGAAGAGGAATCTCCTGAGGAAGGAGAATTTGATACTAGTAAATTGAGATACTCAAAAATAATAATAATGACCGATGCAGATATTGATGGCGCTCATATCCGTACTCTAATGTTGACATTTTTATGGCGATTTATGCGCCCCGCAATTTCTGAAGGGCATGTGTATATAGCTCAGCCGCCGCTATATCAACTAAGTAAAGGAAGAGTAAGTAAATATGCCTATTCTGATGAAGAGAGAGACGATATTATTGAACAGTTAAGAGGAGACAATCCGAATACAAAAATTGGAGTTCAAAGGTACAAAGGTCTGGGAGAAATGAATCCCGAACAGCTTTGGGACACCACTATGAATCCTGAAACTAGAACTATGCTAAAAGTAACCGTACAAGATGCCGAGGAATCAGACAGAATGTTTGAAATACTAATGGGAGAAGATGTCCCCGATAGAAGAGCGTTTATTGAAAAACATGCAAAGGAGGTGACAAATCTTGACATCTGAAGAAGGAAATACTGAAACGAATATCACAAACAATGAGAATATCCTTAATCATCCATTGAATAAAGAGATGAAAACATCGTATATCAATTATGCAATGTCCGTAATAATCGGAAGAGCACTACCAGATGCCAGAGACGGACTTAAACCAGTACATAGGAGAGTTTTGTATGGAATGTATGAAGGCGGTCATACTTCAGAGAAAAAATTTAGTAAATCGGCTAGATCAGTCGGGGAAGTCATGGGTAAATATCACCCTCACGGCGATCAATCCATTTACGACACAATGGTTAGGATGGCTCAAGATTTTTCACTTAGATACCCATTAGTTGATGGACAGGGGAATTTTGGCTCTATAGATGGAGATCCTCCAGCAGCAATGCGTTATACAGAAAGTAGACTTGATAAAATTTCAAAGCATATGCTAGAGGATATTGAAAAGAAAACAGTTGATTTTGAACCAAACTTTGATGATTCTGAATATGAACCAACTGTCCTCCCATCCAGATTACCAAATTTATTACTAAATGGAAGTGACGGGATAGCTGTAGGAATGGCAACAAGAATTCCTCCTCATAATTTAACTGAAGTATCAGGTGCAATAAAACTTCATGTCAATCAGATTATTGAACAAGGAATCGAAAAAATAGAAATTCCAAATATTTCGATTGATGAGTACATGCAACACGTAAAGGGACCAGATTTCCCTACTGGTGCAGGGATTCATGGGATTGATGGGATTTACGACATGTATATGACGGGGAAAGGAAGATTCCATGTAAGATCAAGATGTGAAGTTTTAGATGATTCTAAAGGTAAGAGAATAATTATCCATGAGATACCCTATCAGGTAAAGAAAGCAGATATGCTTGTACATATTGCAGAACTGGTAACTAAAGGCACTGTAATAGGTATAAGAGATATCAGAGATGAATCTTCTAAAGAAGGTATTAGGGTGTTAATCGAGGTTAAAAATAATGCAGACCCACATGCAGTACTAAATCAATTATTCAAGTCTA
>NYXJ01000057.1 GCA_002685315.1 Methanobacteriota archaeon | reverse complement strand
TTCTTATTGTATCTCTGGCAAGCCCTTTAGTTTCAGCTGATTCGAAGGGAATAATTGGTTGTACAAGTGCAGATTTAGACATGATGCCTGCTAGTTGGGCGATATCAGATCAATCTTGTGTAACTATAGATTTTCAAGAAGTATTGACTCCTGGTACTACATTTTCATTTGAAATAGACTCTGACGAAGATATTGATATTTTATTGTTTACATCAAATGCAAGGACAACTTATCAGAATGAACAAAACTACAGAACGGACTTGATTTGGGAAGAAGATTCTGTCTTCGAATCCTTTTCGGGACAGGGTTCTTGGCATTGGACAGTTCCTGATGAAGGGCAGTCAACTCGTTGGTACATGGTAATTGATAATTTAGCCCATCCTCAAGATAATGGCCAAGGTGCTCAAGGTGGAAGTATAGCTAATGTTGCAATGAATGTTGAACAGGTAGTTTCTCCGTCATTTTCTTTGATAGATACTATAGTTCGTTTGGATACAAATGACCATGAAATTATAGCAGGTCCTTTCTCTTTAGATGAAGGAAGTCAACTTTCCGTTGATGTAACTTCTATGGAAGGTGCTCCTGATATTTTCTTGATGACCGAGGAACAAAAGAATTCATATGAATCTGCAGCGGTAAACGGTACTGTTGCAGCATCTAGAATTAATCAAGCAGATTTACTTGCAGTAACCAGTTCTGGTAGCACAGTTTGGTCTGCCTCTTCTCTGTATTCTGAAATCCCTCTATACTTAATCGTAGATAATCGTGCAGGCGCCGGCGGCGCAGGTACAAGCGAAGTGGCGACAACTGTGGTAGCTTACCTGACGCCAATTGTCCAAGTTACATTGACCGATTCCGAATCGCTGACTGTAGTTGATGTAGGCACAAGCATAACACTCGATGCTAGTAATACACCAAATCTTTCTAACCAAATCTCTAGTATTAATTGGGATACTGATGGTGACGGATTTGATGACTACTCTGGTAGCACAATCGAGGTTTCTTGGGCGGTTCCAACAAATTTTACTCTAAAGGTTACAGCAGTGTCTAGTGATTCACGAAGTTCTACTATTTTCAAAGACATCGAGGTTAGAGACATTTCCAACCCCTCTGCAAGTATTGATATTAGCTCAGACATTACTCGTGGATATGGTGAAAATATTGTTCTAAGTGGTCAATTCTCAGATAACTGGGAGGTTTCAGTTGTAGAGTGGTTAGTAGATGATCTAGTTCTTGAGTCTTATTCTGGCACTGATTCTTCAGCGACCTCTTTCAGTCATACTTTTGACTCATCTTATATTTCTGGCCTTCACACAATCACACTTAGAGTTACAGATAAAGCAGGATTGGTAACTGAAGATGTTGCAAGTATAAATTTGTATGACTTTACTCCCCCCAGTGTTGATTCATCGTTTGTTTCCGATTTACAGGTTGTAGTCAACCAAGCTTATCCTTTTTCAGTTCCAGTAACTGACCCAGAGTCAACAAATCTAATCTATAAATGGGATTTTGATAGAGATTTTGATTCGGATGGAGATGGAATATCTTCTAACGATAATGAAGGAGTAGGCCCAACCGTGGTCCATCCTTTTTCTGAACCGGGTATTTATTGGGTAGTTTGTACTATTCAGAACGATGAAGGACTGACTACAGAAGCCGAAATACTCGTTACTGTAATTTCTGCAGACCCTGGTTCTGATGGGATTGATTGGCTAAATATAGTTGTGATATTAGTTGCATTATTGGTAGTAATTTCATTGATTGGATTAGTGACCATGAGAGTTCTGGAAAATAGAAAAATCGCTACAATGCTGGCAGAACAAGCCGAAAAAGAAGTTCAGGAAACTGTGGCCCCACCATCTTTAGAAGAGCAGAAAGCAATGTGGGGTGGTGCTGGAATCAACCAAGTGACGCCCCTTTCACAACCAAATACAGATACTCAATATGGTGGCTACTCGTCAGGAATGTCAGGTTTACCAACTCCTCCTCCATCTGGAAGTCCTACTTCTTCCATAGAGATGGACCCCGAATTATCTGAATTACTCAGTACCTCGCCTCCACCAACATCTGCTCCAATTAGCAGTCCTGCTAATGATTTACTTGCTGCCTTCGAAGAAGATGATGCAGTACCTAGAGAAGATATCCAACATGATTTTGAATCTTCAGCAGAACCTGAAAATGTTTGGAAGCCTTCAGAAGATCCACTTGCAGGAATATCAGTTCCAGAATCTGATATTGTTGAAGCACCTGATTTTGGATTAGAACCTGAGCCGGAACCTGAGCTAGAAACTGAGCCGGAACCTGAGCTAGAAACTGAGCCAGAAATGAAAGCAGAACCGCCATCACAAAACCGTGCTGTCAGGAAGTCATGTTCAAGTTGCGGAAAATTGTTTGAAGTCGATATGCCAATAGGCGTAGATATTGCTAGAACGGCATGTCCGCACTGTGGTTCGATTGAAACAATTCGTTTTGAGTGAATTTTATGTATAGAAATTGGATCCTTAACATAGGATCAATAATTTTTGGTTTACCATTTGTAATTATTGGAATTGATCATTTTATTGATCCATCTTGGTATGAACCAATAGTGCCAGGGATATTGGGTTTCCCAACGTTTTGGGTATATGCTAGTGGTATTTTTGAAATTTCTTTAGGAGCTGGATTGATGTTCTCGCGTACTCGTCAAATTTCTGCATATGGTATAGCTTTGATGTTAGTGGCTCTTTATTGGGCTAATTTCAATATGTGGATAAATGATATTGCCATTGGTGGTTCTAAATTTGGAACAAATTGGCATATTATGAGGGCAATTATTCAAGCGGTATTAATTATTATTTGTCTGACCATAGCTAAGTATTCTTCTAAATTATCTAGTTCATCAGATTGAAACTTTAATATCAGTTAAAATTAGATAAAATCTATTTTTTATTGTATCAGGTAGGGGAATAACCTTTACCATATCTATGAGAGGTCAGTTCATGCAAGGAGGTGCTGTACGTATCATACGCAGGGCCCCTGCAATCAATCACTCTCAGACAATTCTTCTAGTATTGATTTTTCTGATGCCAATGTATTCGCCGATTACTGCTGTTTCTGCGGATACAAGAATCAGTGCTGATGACTTCAAAATTCTTGATGAAATGACAGATGTTCTTTCACAAAGAGAAGACGTAATTTCTTCTGAATTAGTGAAAAATATCGCGGCTCCTTCACTTGAAGGAGTAACAAATTCAGTAACTCCAACAAATCAGGATGATCCTCTTTATGGAATAAATGATTTATTNTCAGACTCNACTATTGTNGATACTACTCCTCCCGAAGTAATTCATCCAGGACCCTATGATCTTCTAATAAATCCTGAAAACTCTCCTCCNGGNGCCGTTAATACTGTCTGGCAAACAATTTTCAATTTGACAGATTATTTGATTTGGACAAAGTATACTGATTNNGACGGNAANCAAGTNGAAAAGTTCGAAGTAGTTACNTTTACTGCATCNTTNTTTTCTTTNATTGATCCNGAGACTGATGCATTCCTACATGCAATTGATGTTGATGANGATGGTCAAAATGATATTCAAGTNGGGCTTCAGATAGCGTTTGATTTGGGTAANGAATTTGGTATTGAAGGAGATACTCTTTGGGTNAAGCCNACAATTTCTTTCACAGTAGTNNCATTAGAATCTAGTGAAGGAGATGCCGTTTGGGATNATTTACAAAATCTTCAAGTTTCACTATTGAAAGCATTCGCTTATTCTGAAGGNATNCTAACNGGTGGAGAAAGTTATGTTTGGGTTATCGATTCATCCTNTACAACTCCNCCAATTGANTTTTCTTTNGATGTTGGTATAGAGAGANTATATTTNGATATTTCAGANGCNGCGTCAAGTTTAGTTTCTAGTCTTCTTGCATTCNTTNNTNTAGGAATNCCTTTNCCAGNTGGTGATCAGTCAGATATTGTTCTTTCATCNCTTTCNGCACCATATTCAATCCTGATTAATAATAATGGACAAACNAATTGTCCTGATAGATACTCTCCAATAGAATTGTCAACTTTACCATCTTCAGAAATATCTTGTGGAGTTGTTGCTGGATTTGGATATGTTCATTTTTCTCCTCAAGACACAAACGAAGATAGAGATGTTTGGGAAGTCGCTTATATTGAGGCTACTGTACATCCCAATGGAGTTTCTACAAGACTTCCCTCAGAAGTAAATTTGGTTATTAGAACCGATACAACATTGGCTGAAGGTGCGGGTGGAGCTGGTGAAAACGCTCTCGATACAATTGAATACTATGCTGATAGAAAATCTGATTTACACATTCATTTCCATGAAAATAAAGCAGGTCAACCAACTTCTGATTCTGAACCAAGCGGTAACTCTACCGATACTTTAGGGTGGCTAAGAGGTATGCCCGCAGGTAGCCTATCCTCAGACGAAATCGATCGAGTTTTCACAATGCTTGGGTCTAAATCCTCACCGGAATTGCCTGGCGGACAACCTGGAAAATTAGGTATGATTATTGCAATAAAGAATTTTTCAAGAGATACAACACAAAATGTCGATGATCCAACTCTTCCAATTAATCCCGCTTACCCCCCTAAGACCTTGGTTCTGATTCGTTCAGTTGAAAGCATTCAATCAATAGAATATGATTCATGGCATAAAAGAGGAGATATTGCTACAGATCATAGTAAACTCAGCCTCGAACTGAAAGATTTACCAACTTCAATTGCAATATTCGGCTCATTTGAACTGGGCAGTACTGAATCATCCGATACGAGTCTCGACACAGGCGCTAACTTAGATTTCGCATCTAAGATACTAGATTCTGTAATTCTTAACTTGGTGAACTTATTTTTAGATGTAGGGGATATAATAAATTCAGTCCCGGGTGAAGCTATTTCAGTACTTACTGGTGATGTTGGTGGAGGTGGAATAAACTCATTTGCAGGTAGAGAAGTTAATTTATTGATGACAGATAATCTATTATCAACTAGAGTAAGCATGGATATTAGTTTACTTTCTCTACAAATTGGATCAAGTCCGCACCCCATTGCTCAAGATGACCATATTATAATTTCTAAGGATAGAGATTTAGATCAAGTGGTTGGAGAATTTGGAGTTAGAGAACCTATTGTTCCAGTAGCCTCAAGCATTAGATTTAGTGGTTTATCTGAATTCACATTTGGCGATGATAATGTTACGAATATTCAGTCCATAGGAATCAAAACTAATTCGGATGAATCATTTAGATTTTCTTTTATTGAACATGATAGAAATACTTTAGAAAATTTTTCATTCCAAAGTCTTTCTCTCTCTGATATACCAAATAATATATCAATTGTATTAGATGATGAATCTTTGATTTATTCTGCCAATGAAGGAATAGAATTGATTTCCTATGTTGGTTTAGATGGTGAACAGAGACAGGCAGCCAACATTCACGATATGCCTGCAAATTTCATGTTCGAATTAGGTGAACAGACTAGTTTCATTGCAGAAACTCCAATTTCTGCAGTTGAAGTTCAGATTAGTAATTCTTCGGAGCCAGTCACCATGATAGGAGATCATTTCCTATTCCACCATGATTCTAATGATGAAACTTCCACTATTTCCACTCGATTGACTGGAATTCAAGAACTAGGTTGGGTACCTCCTGTAGAGGAAGGTGCTCTAGGTGAGGCAGGTCGTGGTACTGCATTCCTAAAGTCAGCAGGAGATAGGCCGATGAGTATTAATGTAGATAATGCTCCAACAGCTGATTCTTCAGGATTATCTGCACTAGCTTTGATTGAACCTTTGCCATCTTATCTTACTGTTGAAGTCCCAACTGGTCAATCTTCCAATTCTGATTTAGTATTACCCGAATTTAATTCTGCCCAGGGACTCTCAGGAGTCGCCTTTTTCATAGGTGGTTTTTCTGATTTCGGTAGATCAATTAATTCTGTCTTAGCAGGTCTAACTAGCGATATCTCAACCGGTACTGAAGAAGTAGATGAATCATTTTCTTATGCTTTACAATTAGAATCAGATTCTGCATTTGATCTTACTTTAGAAGCAACATATGGGGAAGATGTATCTTCAGAACCTCCATGGGTCCACGGAATTTCTTTCCAATCTGCTCCTGAGGGCTTGTCGAGTGGATTTCATATCAAAACATGGCTACCTGGTTTACCTCCATTAATCGACATGACAATTACCAGAGATACTCTCACTAATGGCGAAGATTGGTATATTCAAGTTTCAATGGATGGATGGCAGCCAGCTCGTGAAGAGTTTATGATTCACGCATATGGTGTCAATGGTCAAGATTTGTTGTTGACAATGCAGGGTTTAAATCCTGGAGAATCTACCAGTTTATTCATTGATTCAATCTTTGAAATTAGAGATTCAGGAGGTATCGCTGAAGTTTCTACTGGGACACAATTTGGTATATCTGAAAGGTTAGATTGGATACATATGATGTTGATTAATAGAGAATCTCAGAGTCGTACTGAGATGTTAATTAATGAAATCCCTAAGTCCATCTCTTTACAGGCTAGCCTTGGAACTGCGATATCTATTGATATGAGCGTACCAGAGCAAGAAAGAATTGAAGGATTTGCTGTAGGTTCTTTGATGTTGCAACAAATGCAATGGATGGATGGATTCTGGTGGCCAGCAACTGTATTTTTGAAAGATATACCCGGTTATATCAATCTTACAACCGCTCCGGAAATGAATTATGATATTACAAAAAATCTAGCATTTCAAGGATTACCTAATCTTGATTTCACATCATCGGATGATGGAATGTCATTATACATAGAGGCATTTGGAAGAGCAATAAACTCTCGCGGAGATATTCTTCTTCTTGCTGAAGGAATGACAGATAAGATGGTCATTAAACCAACAGATGATTTTGGATTAGAAATACGATCTAGCGGAAATGGAGTCGAAAGGATATATGTTAGAGTTAATGATGTTCCTACAGGAACTAGCCAAGTCGGTACCCCGCCAGTTTATCTTGAGGAAATGGAAGCAATGGGAGAAAATCTTCGAAGTGCTACTCTACATATCAGAGAATTAGTTGGCCCTTACAGCGTAATTGAAGTGGATGATGTAGACGGCGGAAAAATAATTGTTTCAGCCAAGGCAAGTACTGAGTTTGCAGGTCAAAAAATTCAAGTTAGAGGCGTTCTAATCGATGCACAAACTACAGGCGGTGTCCCTACAGGCACTACCCTCGGAGTTAATGGTTTATCTTCGGATCTCTCTATACTGAATTTAGTTCCCGGTTTAGGAGGTTCAACACATCATGTGTTAGTACCTGAGCCATTTACTTCCGCAATACTTACCGTAATTGCAACATTATCTGATGGAGGTGATTAGATGGGGTTACTTGAGAAATCTAAGAAACTGAACATTGAAGAAACTCCTGAAGAGGAATATGCTCACGATGTTTTAGTAAAATTAGAAGATACTATTAGCNACATATCACCGTTTAGAGTAGTAATTGTTTCTGTAGTCGCTCTCATGATTATCGCTTCAACAATTGTCGCCGTGACATGGATAGTCCCTTACGATAAGGTTACAGTTGATGTTGTTTACATTCAGAGTAGTGCTGGTCACGTTATTCTAACAGAGATAGATAACGATGGNAGTAGGTCAGTTTCAGATTTANNTTTAGTAATTCGATTCCTTGATTCAAATAATATTGAGATTGATAGAACTTCTTTCAANAAGTCGTCTCTTCCAGCCCATAGTTCGGTTTCTGGAGATAGTTTAGAATTGATTGTCATAGGNCCTTCAGTTTGGGAAAATTACACTATAGATATTGATTTAGAATATACTAAGAATAACAATGATAACTCGAAGATTGAATTGGAGTACCAAGTAGGAGAATGGAAAATGGAACAATTTAGTCATGGAACAGGTATTGATTTTTTCTAACACGTTAGAATCCAATGTATGAACCCCTAGGGGTTCAACTAACCCATATACTCAAAACTATCTTTCGTGGGGGAAGGATATGTCCAAGCGTACAGTATGCTTAATTTTAGGGCTCTTCCTTCTTTCATACATACCCGCTACTGACTTNTTTGAAGATTCAGAAGAATCATNTGGAACATATATGGATGATAAAATAGAAAGAATAGAAATCTCTCCTAATCCAAATAGCATTACTGATTTAGGTGCTCCCATTATTACAGACAGTTCTGAATCATCACGTTCTGAAAATGCAGAATCTAGTATTGGAGTGTTTACTCATTCAGGACTAATTCCTAGCATATATTTCTCTGAAGATCTTGCAACCACTAGAGCTGATCTTGCCTTAGTAATCATTGATGGAAACACTGGCTTATGGGATGCTAGAATGGAATTAATGGAAATAAACGGCTTAGAAATTCGTTCTACTATCCCCCCCTCGGGATATTTAGTCCAGGGAACAGAAGAACAACTCAATGAACTGAAAAATATTCAATCTGTTGAGTCTATACACCATGTACCAGCTGGTTTAATGGTCCACTCTTCTCTTTATGATGCTCCTGCGGATCAAAATCTAGTGGTTGAAATAACAGGATGGAAGAATTCAGATCTTATTCGTCAATTAGATGTTTTAGANAATAATTTACAAGATGTTGCAGAATCATGGTTGTCAGACGATTGGTCTCCCGATTCAGGTATTTTTTGGGGCGAAATAAATACAAATGATATTTCAGAAATTATCAANAATCCATCTGTATCNTACATTGCTCCCGTTCCAGTTCTTGAATTAATGAATAATGAGGCCAGAGGACATATGGGGATTGACACTGTAGAAAATTTCTTCATTACTGGTTTGAACGGTTCTGGTCAAAAAATAGCAGTTGGNGATTCAGGTTTAGACGATGATCATGGAGATTTTGCAGGTAGAATTGCAGGACTCGATTCTGTCACTCCCGGGGATTCTTCAACCGCAGACCCATCAGATGGTCACGGAACACATGTAGCATGTACTGTACTCGGTTCTGGAATGAGGAGTGGTGGAACTTACCAAGGAATTGCTCCTGAAGCAGATCTTTATTTCCAAGCAATGGAAGATGATGATACTGGCTCATTATATTCAATTGGTATCAATAGTATGTTGAATGAAGCATACAATGCTGGTGCTCGACTACATACTAANAGTTGGGGTTCTCCAACAGGTGGTGATTATACAACATCATCTGAAGACGCTGATGACCGCGTCTCAACCTGGGATCAGTATTGGCAATATCAAGGAATGACTGTATTATTTGCAGCAGGTAATGAAAGAAATGATGGTATTTCTTCACCTGGGACTGCTAAAAACGTCATTACAATTGGTGGCCATGTGAATAGATACAACGGCGCGCCTGATGATATGTATTATTGGAGCAGCCGAGGTCCTACTGATGATGGGCGAATCAAGCCAGATCTAGTTGCCCCCGGAGATTATGTTCGTTCTTGTAAATCTCAAGAGGCAAGTAGCGCTTCAGGNTCTTGGAGTAATAATTGGTATCTTGAGTATAGTGGCACCTCTATGGCTACTCCTGCTACGGCTGGGGCCGCAGTTCTAGTCAGAGAATATTTGATGGAAGTTGCTTCAAGACCTGCGCCTCAAGCTGCTTTGATTAAAGCACTATTAATATTAGGAGCGGAAGATATGGGTACCAGNAATATCCCAAATAATGATGAAGGATGGGGTCGTGTAAATCTTGTAAATACCCTAGTTCCTGATAGTGACGTAGGAATTTTTGTTGATGANAGATCTAGACTTTCATCTGGCCAGATAAGTGATTANTCGTTTGAAATTACAAGGGCAGGAGAACCACTGAAAGTGGTACTTGCTTGGTCTGATTATCCGGGTTCATCTTCTTCTTCGACACAATTAAGGAATGATTTAGATTTAGAAATAACTAATCCAAACGGGCTCCTATACAAAGGTAATGTTTTCACTAATGGGCAATCTGTTACTAATGGTCAAAAAGATTCGAAAAATAATGTCGAAGTAGTACTTGTGGATAATGCAATGATTGGTACATGGAGTGTGAAGGTGAAAGACTCATCTCACGGTGGAAGTAATTTCTATCAGTCATATTCTCTTGCAGTTAGGGGAGTCAATGTTAATGACTTAGATCCTGATCCTACTTTCGTATCAAATTCATTTGATTTATCAGTGNCAATTCCTCAAGTAAACGAAGAAGTAGAATTTTCAATTTCATTGATTAATCAAGGTGCAGGAAGTGTNCCAGAACTTTCTGTTTTAGCTGCAGTAAATAGTGTAACAATTGANACGAAAACACTCAGTCTTTCACCCGGTGAATACGCTGAATTAACTTGGAATTGGACCCCTAATCAAGATGGAGAGAATATTATTTCATTTTATATCGATCCAAATGATGAAATTGAAGAAGTATCTGATTCTAATAATCAGTATATAGAAACGGTAATTGTCAGTGTCCCAGGAGTTAGGGTGACTAGTGAAAATCCTACGATGTTGATTGAAGGTACTACAGATAGCTCGACCACTTGGTCTCTTGAATTGTCCAATACAGCACTTTTTGAAACTAATGCTAGTATCGTAGTTTCAGAACCNGTAAGGATGCAAGATGGNGTGGAATTTGATTGGTTTTCATCATTTTCTAATAATACGTTTAATTTAATGCCGGCAGAATCAGCCTCAGTAGATTTGTCNGTAGTTCATCCCGCTCCGCCTGANCCCGGGCTTTATCGAATGATTGTGACAGGGACTGACATTGAAAATCAAATACAATCTGAATTCGAGATATATCTAGAAGTCCCTCTACTTTCTAGTGCAGACATACTTATTCCTCCGGGGCAGGTTAAAGTAAATCCTCTAGTTTCAACTCCATTACAGATACAAGTTAAGAATGAAGGAAATGGGCCTCAGACATATGATGTAGAATTAATTTCTCCATCCGGCTGGAGTCTTGGTTTAGATTCAATAGGATCTTTTGCNGGGTCATCTCATGGTTCAACAGGTTCTTTGGATAAAGGANATACTAGAGTTATTGATATTACAATAAATCCGCCAGGCGCAATGATTCCTGCAGGGACCTTATTTTCTGGCTCAATTTCTATTCATTCCAGAGTTAGCTCAGATTCTTGGTTTGAAGATATAACCATGGTAGTAGAAAATGTAGATGTTGTTACTCTAACTCCGACCTCTGATGGAGTAGAACGCGATGTCAATGCTGATGATACGTTAGAATGGGATGTTAATTTCAATAATCAAGGAAATCGAGATTTAGAATTGACTCCATATGTACTTTCTACTCCAAATGGTTGGTCATTGACTGGTGCACAGAATTCATTTACTGTAGTAGCTGGACAGGAATTTAACTTACCTTTATCGCTTAACGGCAACGGCCTNGCTAAGAGTGGCGATTTACAGATTAGATTTGTTACAGATGATGGTTTTACAATTGATTGGAATAGAACAATAGATGTAATTTCNGGTGCAGTACCTAGTATTAATTTCTTCCAAGTTGCTCTGCCTGATGGNNCTTCTGCAAGCACACCATTNGGTGTTGATGCCCACCCTGTAGGAGGAATTGGATTTGACTTATTATGGCAGNTTTCTAACTACGGAACTATGACTTGGAGNCCAACTGTNTCAATGGATTTACCTGATGAAGATTGGCAATATTCNTGTTCCAGTGATCCAACTGTAATGGTTGATTCAACTGTTACAGTGATTTGTAATATTATCATACCTCTATCTGCTGAAGCAGGTTCTGAACCATCGATATCACTGATTTTAGANGGCGGCGGTATTGTATCAGAAAACACTATTTCGCTTAAAGTTGAAAGTATTTCTNAAGTTAGTTGGACAATAGTTCAACAATTTGATTCACCTCAAGGTTTTGATAACCGTCTCTCTTTGGAATTACAGAATATAGGTAATTCTGATATTTCCGAGATATTACAAGTAGATGCACCTTCAGGTTGGAATGAATTGATTTTAGANAATCTATTTGTCAATTTAAGGCCTGGAGAAACTAGNTCTGTTGAAATAGGTTATAATCCTTCAAAGAGTTCAGATGGAGNAATTACAGTNTCTNTATCTAATNCAGATGAGATTGAAGGTTCAACAATAGAAGTTCAGATTGATGTACTATCNAATGGCAGTTCAGATGAGATTAATATAACTAATATTCTTTTGATAATTCTGATACTTATTCTATTATCTGGAGGTNTNGGCCTAGCTATGTTTACGCGTAGAGGGGGAGAAATTCAATCCTTAATTCCTGATAAAGTGGCTAAAATTTTAGATCCAGAGGAGGAAGAAGAAGTTTCCAGTGGAGTTCCTTGTTGGATTTGTAGTGCAGATGTTATTCTGGGCAAGGCCTGGGCATGTTTAGAATGCGGTGCCAGGTATCACATGGATGGACAGGTACAGGGTTGTAGTATCATAGAAAGAGGGAATTGTCTACACTGTGATGCAGGTATAGATCAATTAACAGAAGTGTGAGAATCATATATTTTAGTACACGACAAGCACGAAGCCCTTAGAGGGAAGATTACTCCGGGTCAATCATGAAGAGAGCCGTTTCAACTCGTTTGGTTCTAATTTTATTGTTACTTTCTTTGATTCCACCCGTAGTGACTGCTGCAGTCGATGTTTCAATTTCAGCATCTCCAACTTCTCAAGAAGCGGACTCTGATAACCCTGCGGAATACGATATAACAGTATCAAATACAGGTGATGACGACATTACNGTCACTCTAACCACATCTCAGGCTGCTGATTGTAATGGTTTCACTTCTAACGTAGAGCAAGTNAGTGGAACTATCGAATCNGGTTCTAGTGAAACAGTGATGCTCACAGTATCTGTGAATGAACAGGCAAGCGGCGAATGTGAAACTACAGTTACAGTTTCTGCATCAGGTACTACTCCGGGTCAGCCAAAAACAGATGATGTAAAAGTCACTACAACTGCGGGTGATGGAGGATTATATTCNGTTACTCTGTCAGTTGATGACCAAACCGTAACTTATGACGGTGAAGACGATGAGATAGTTTGGGAAGTTGATGTCGAGAATACTGGAGAACAGCAGGAGAATATACAACTAGAAATGAATTCTGATAATGATTGTGAATCCGATGATCTAGATGCAACTGTTAATCCGTCCACAGTCCAGTTAGACTCCGGCGACTCGACAACTGTCGACGTAACAGTAGATTTACCTGATGGGTCGTCAACAGAGGCTGGGATTCATTGTTTCATAATCAAGGCTACAGTAACAAACGATCCAAATGCCGCTGATCCGGCTGAAGATAATTTGACGCTGACTGTAAATATTCCAGAAGTAAAGGAATGTGACCCCTCATTACAATTCACTTCTATGAGTCTAAATCCTGGTGAAACAGGAAATAATAGATTTACTGTTGAAAATATTGGAAACACTGAATGGACAGTATCTGCCAAAGCAGTAGCAGATAATTTTGATGTTTCTGACTGGGTTGATTTNTCACCNCCTTCGAATGCATTNCTCGGTGAGAAAAANACTGCNGATGATCGACATACATTCGAGTTNCAGGTCACACCTGATGATTCAGTGGAAGCAAGCACCCAAGTACCAATAAAGATACAGGGAAGGTCAGGGACTGAGATTGGTTGTGAGAAGATAATGACGTTAAATGTGGGGCAATCATATGATGCTTCGGCATCTCTGAGTCAATCTTCTATTTCGAATGTTGAGCCCGGTACTTCTAGATCAGTTACTATGACAATTACTAACGATGGTAATGGCGTTGACACTATCCAGGTTAATGCTGCAAATGTGCCTACTGGATGGCAAGTTTCCTTCTCACAATCATCTGTGACTCTTGCGAGTGGTAATCAAGGAAGTCTAACAATCGATGTCTCAGTACCAGAAGGTGCCGATGCAGGTTCAGATAGTATTACTTTCAATATAGGGCATGGAGGAGGTTCTACTCCTTACGATTCGAGAACTCTAACTGTTTCAGTAGCACAAGTTCATGACTTGACATCCTCAATTATTTCAGATTCACAGAAAGGTAAATCTCAGCAAATAATTAGTTTCCCAATTGAAATCACAAACACCGGAAATGTAGATGACAATTTCAAGTTACAAGCATGTGATCCTAATGATGTAACTGGATGCAATGATCCATTATGGGAGTCGTCATTTTCAAACTCTCAAGGTTCTACAATCACTCAGATAAATATAGCATCAGGAGTTACAAAAACTGTTTATCTCGATGTTACCATTGAGGGTGAAGAAAATGGGGATAGGGCATCAATTTCGGCGGTGATTACTATTTTCGGAACTGAAAAGTCTTCATCTCATGAATTTACAATTTCTGTTTCAAACTTTAACTATGGCATGAGTATAACTCCTGTTAATCCGGGAGAAATTCCTGATGAATTACAGGTACAGCTTCCTCCAGGTGGTATGGGTTCTGTATCTTTTTGGGTTGAAAACATTGGTGATTTCCCAAACGGTGACAATGCAGTTATTGCAGTTACTGGGATGGAATCTACTGTTTTACGAACTTTGAAGGTAAGTGGTGTAACTACTGACGAGCCGTTCCACGTTGATATAGGTCCTGAGAATCGTGTGATGATAACACTCGATTTCGAAGTATTAGAAGGTGTCCAAAGTGGGGCTTCGGGAATGATCAAAGTTTCAGCGTCTTCAGAACTCAATGCAATAGAAAGTACTCATGTTGATTTATTAGTTGATGTAATCACC
>NYXJ01000056.1 GCA_002685315.1 Methanobacteriota archaeon | reverse complement strand
GTTTTACAAGAAATTGATCAATTACAAGATATCCCGGTCAGAGATGATTACGTTTCAATGGAAAATGAAGAATTATAGAAATAGAATTTCTATAACTCCATTCCCACTTGAGATGCCAGTTATTTCACAACCGTTTGGCATTAAAAAACTCCTAAATATCCCTCCATTAATTTCTGCCGAAATTATCTGAACAATCTGGTTTTCATTTTCCGTTCTACTTTGGATGATTATATCATCAGAAGAAGCAACTTTTATTGGAAGGGAAATCCCCTTCTCATTTATTTCTCCATTTAATTCATTCAATAAATCTTCAGTTGACAATATAATCCCATTATTGATTATTCCAGCCTCTATATCAGAACCAATATTTGCGACTATTTCCATATGGTCATTCCTGACTTCAGATAAATGAGGAAGATTTGTAATAAAATCTCTATGTAATCTTTGTGCATTTGTATCCAAACCATTTGTGGAGATTTGCATATGATTTTTGACATTCAATTCTTTGTCAAGAATTTTGATTTCATGCCTTTGCCACGTTAGTTCCATACTCTTTCGAAACTACCATCCCGGATGAACCCGTCGTTCATTCTCTCTCTGTAGCGGGTTCTGGATTTCTTTTGAAGAAATTTTTTGTTAGTCGACCTGTTCTATTATGATCAGGAGATTCAAAAATATCTACATTAACGGGAAGACAATTTCTGAATTGCCTCATCATTATTCTTTTCTCAAGTAATATTACAATAGCTCTATCTGCAGATTTTCTAATAGGTCTGCCTAATGCTTGCAATATACTGTTAATAGCTGGTTGAGAACTCGTGTATCTCCATGCTTTATTATTGCCAAATCTTCCGACGTAGTATTCTTTCAATGCATCCTGTCTAGCACTCGGAGGAGCTAGAGGAAGTCCGAGGCAAATCACAGCATCTAGAATATTATTTGGATAATCAACACCTTCTGCTAACTTACCACTTAGAACACCTGCCAATAGAATCTGCCTCTGATTTCTTCTTTCATTAAGTAATTCGTCAACTATCCCGTTAACTCTGCTCTTAGACATTCTTTTCTCCTCATCTATTATTCTAATATGTCCTGGTAACCAGTTTGCATCGCCTAATACATCATCCATTAATGCGTAGCTCGGTGAGAAAAAAGCAATATGTCCAGGAGTATTCATAATAACTGCTAGAATGTGTTCTCGGATCTTTTCTGTATTCTCCAGATTCCTTTCAGTATATTTGGTAGTGACGTCTTTGGCTACTAAGATAGGTCTTTTATCCGCTAAAAACGGCGAATCATATTCGGTCATTATGACTTTTCTTGTCTTAGGTATCCGTAGTAAATCTGCATACATTTCTGGCGGGAAAAGTGTACCTGACATTAGTATTGCTCCACTAGTACTTGAAAAAATAGGACCACTAATAACTCCCGGATCTAATAGGAAACTTCTGACCCTACCTTCATCTCCGAGTAGATCGAAAACCAATACTAAGGCATTATTATGTAAATATTCTAATGTAATTGCTAGTAATTCTGCTAGTCTAGTACTTGCGTTTTCTTTTTCATCATCTTCATCCTGGTCAACCTTGACTCTACGTAATTGAATAATTAATTTTTTTAAAATGGAAAAATTATTATTAATTTCAATATTTAACTCTTCGTTAAGTATAGAATCTATTTCACCAACGAAGTCAATAGTCGAAATTTTCATGTCTTTTTTACCAGACTTTATCAAATCACTTTCTTTCATTTTATACCAAATTTTCATTTGTTTTTCTAATTTTGTCATTTGTCTAAGTGCCTCTTTTATCTCAGAAATTTCATTATTATCTTGTAATTCTGATAAATCGAGTTTCTTTATTTCCTGTTCTTTTGAACCAAGATATTCGTCAATCTCTAATCGAGAATCTCGAAAAATTTTCATTATCGCTCTTCTCTCAAGTCCATTTCTAATTCTATCAGGCAGATTATGTGCCTCATCTACAACTAATATACAATGTTCTAAATCTATCTTCATCGCGGTCAACGAACTTTCACTAACATTTTCGATAAAAACATGATTATAGTCACAAATCAAGATGTCACATTCTCTTACTGCCGATCTGGCAGCGGTCCAAGAACAAATTTTCTTTTTTCTCCCAATTTTGATTACTTCATCAACATGTATCGGGCTTTGTAAGATAAGCTCTTTTAGATCATCTCTTCTTTTCTGTTTACTTCCCTCTACAATATTTTCTTCACAAGAGCATTTCCCAGTAATTCTATCGACTTCTTCGCACATGGATTCTCTACCAATAATGTCTACAACTTTGACATCGGTTATTTCTTGTTCCAATTTAGAATTTATACTCTTTATTGTTTCGACTACTATCTTGTGTTGTGATTGTCTTCCTGTTAAAAATAAAACTTGTTTAGGGTAATCACTATTTCTAGCTATTTCTATCGCAGCAGCTAATGAAGCTGCTGTTTTTCCAATTCCAGTAGGTGCTGCTGCAAATAGAAACCCCTCTCCCTCTAAGGCAATTATGCCTTCTGTAATCATCTTTTCTTGAGCACTTCTCAATTTATCATGAGCCACAAAATTGCCGACCCGGATATTGTCAGCGTGTTCCATGAAAGTAAACCTGACAATAGAACGACCAAGAAGATTGTCTTTCATCAGGGTGCTCCGTACGAAAAGTACGGAGCGGTGTGTGTTTGAGTTCTAGAGTAATTTTTCTCTATCTGTGATTCGAGTTTTCCCGCGAGAAAATCTAGGGACTTCTTTCGCATCATATCCTACAGCATTGCTTAATCTCGCTCTGCTTCTAATTCCTGAAAATCCAACAGTAATTCTCGTTTGATGCTGTTGGGTGAGGGGGCTTTTATGCCCCCCCACGTTTTTGTGCATCCCATCNTCNCTCATTCTCTCACCTCTGAGCGTTCGAATCATCATTGAATCGCGCACTTAGCTCATCCATGCGCTCTTGGAGAAGTTTTGTCACAGACATCCCTTCAATTGTTTCTCTTCGAATATAGTTTCTAGCTGCTGCTTTAAGTACAGTTTCTGGTTTTTCAGCATGAATTTTNCAGAANTCATTCATTAGAATCGTCAATTCTGGCCCNAAATCAACTTTGACACTATCTCCGTGTNCGACTACATTCACTTCTAATAAACGCCTCACTGCATCTCTGATGACATCTGAACGATTTCTCATTCCATCAAAGCCTATNCTTTGATCTAAGGCCAGTAGATAATCCTCTGGAATNCTCAATGAAACCATTGGGCTTTGTCCTCTCACAGTCATCCCTCAGCCTAAGCAGGATGCGTCTAGCACATAAATGTAATGCAATTGTATTGCAAATGTATTACAAATGAGTATTTTTTAAAAAATTAAATATTTATAATTATAGAGCGATTCAATAGGGGCTGCTCTCTGGCTTTATCACAGGTGCTCCAATGAAGGTGATTAATGACGCAATTCACGGTCAATTTAGAATCGATGGAGTCAGAGAAGAATTATTAAAAACTCCTGAAATGAACAAACTCAGCCATATTAAGCAATTGGGGTTAGCACACCTTGTATTCCCCGGTGCTCATCATACTAGATTTGAGCATTCTCTAGGTGTATCTCATATCGCGGGATTGATGGCCGAATCTATATCGTTGAACGAACATGACAAATCAACCGTTCAAGTTGCTGGGATGTTGCATGATGTAGGGCATGGTCCCTATTCTCACACTCTGGAACATATTCTTCATGAAAGAGGTGGACTTGACCACATGTCTATTACAGAAGGAATAATTTTAGGTGAATATGATATTCTAAGAAATGATGAGAGTAAGTATTTTTCAAATAGGAAAAGTATCCCTGAGATTCTAGAATCTTTTGAAATTGAACCTAAAGAAGTTGCAGGACTTATCCGTGGCCCAGACGCTGGCGGAACTGAAAGAAACCTACTTGAATGGGTAGAAGGAAAACAGAATTTTGTATATCAGGATGACACATTATCTCATTTAATTCACGGGCCTGTTGATTGCGATCAAATGGACTATTTATTGAGAGATTCTCATTTTACTGGTGTTAAACATGGGATAATTGATCATCACAGATTAATAGAATGTTTAGAGAGGCATGGGGGAGATGTAGCCGTCGAAGAAGGAGGGTTACCTGCATTAGAAGGTATGATGATGGCCAGAGGTCTGATGTATAGTGCAGTTTATTTCCATAGAGTGACTAGAATAACTGAAATCATGCTTTCTAGAGCTGTTGAGAGAAGTGTTGATGATTTACCTGATTCAATAGATTTACAAAAAAGAGTAGATTCAGAAATTTGGAGCGCACTTTATGATTCAGGAAAGTTTGCTAGGGATATGATTCGAAGATTGAAATATAGGCAACTTTTGAAAATTTCTACCAGTCGTAGAAAACAAGATTTACCCGAAGAAACAATTGAAAAATTAATCCATTTAGCATCCAACTCTTCCGAAAGAATTGATCTTGAAGATGAAATTGCTAAACGTGCGGGGTTAGATAAAGGATATGTTGCGATAGATGTCCCATCTGTCAAATTATTACTTTCCGAACCTCGTATGTCTCAGGTAGATATTAGAATAATTGGTGACGATGGAAAAACTAGGTGGTTCAAAGATCACACCCCTATAGCAGAGGCATTAAGGAAGAGGCAGGTATCTCAAGAAGTAGTTTATGTGATGACTTTACCTGGTTACGAGAAGATAGTTAGCCGTCTCGCAAATGAGCATATATTCTCTTAAACAATATCTAATGAGTTGTTCAATACATACCATTCAAAAGGGGTTAGTCAGTCCTGTGCTTGCCCGACAACTAGTAAAGATTCGGAAACCTTGGTGAATCCCATGGATAATACAATGAAAAAAGTATATGATAGTGTAATTGCAAGAGACCCGAACCAACCTGAATTCCATCAAGCGGTGGAAGAGGTTCTGGAAAGTTTAGTTCCAGTTATTCAGGCACATCCTGAATATTTACCAGTAGTAGAATCAATGGTTGAAGCAGAGAGAATAATACAATTTAGGGTACCTTGGTATGATGATAGTGGTAAATTAAATGTTAATCGTGGATTCAGAATCCAAATGAATAGTGCCATAGGCCCTTACAAAGGAGGGCTTCGTTTCCATCCTTCTGTTAATCAATCAATACTTAAGTTTCTAGCATTCGAGCAAGTATTCAAGAATAGCTTGACCGGATTACCTATGGGGGGCGGGAAAGGTGGCTCAGATTTCGATCCAAAAGGTAAGACAGACGCTGAAGTAATGCGTTTCTGCCAATCTTTTATGATGGAACTATGGAGGCATATTGGAGCTAACCTGGATGTTCCTGCGGGAGATATCGGTGTCGGAGGAAGAGAAATTGGTTTCCTCTTTGGAATGTATAAAAAATTAGCAAATGAGTTTACTGGTGTACTTACAGGTAAGGGTATTTCATATGGCGGGTCTCTAATTAGGCCTGAAGCAACGGGATACGGTCTAGTTTATTTCGCTAGAGAAATGCTTGCTACAAAAAATAAATC
>NYXJ01000055.1 GCA_002685315.1 Methanobacteriota archaeon | reverse complement strand
TGAGGAGAAGGGCAGTAAGGAAGTTATTCGAACTTGATGACCCAACTGCAATAGATGCTTTCATTCCTTTACTGAAAGACCGTGATGAATGGTTTAGAGGAAAGGCGCTAATGGCTATACAAAGATGGGCCTCAATGAAAGACCTAGATTTAGCAGAAGAGCTTTCCGGCTCAGAAAAATCTGAAGAGAGAATTTTGGCTTGTAGAATCGCACCTAAAGTTGGTAAATCAAGTGAGAGAATACTAAAAAAGATGTTGGACGATGAGGATAATCTAGTCAAACAAAATGCCTGGAAAAATATTCTTAATTTAAATGAGGATTATGTTGAAGAGGCGATGAAGAACATGGATGTAGGCATTCGAGTATTAGCTGTTGAAAGATTACAACTAATGATCGAGATTGATAATGATTTCATTAAAAAAATCTTTGATGATGAATCAAGTAGAATAAGGAAAAAAGCAATTAATCTATTAAAATCCAAACCTGGGTTATACTCTTCTGGAGAATTTGATAAGTTAATAGTTAAGATTGCAGAGAATGATAGTAACATCCAAATTGATGCATTAATAATGCTAATAGAATCAGGACAGAGAAATGAATTATTTAGTCAAAAGATACCTTTGTGGTTAGAAAATGATGACCCTAAAATGATTAAATTAATAGTAGAATCAATAGAAAATAAAGATTGGAGAGAAATTGATTGGCTGATTAATATAATCATGAGTTCGTCTAATGATAAATTGATTTCTAGAATCTTGAGAAGGAAAAAATCAATTGAGGCAGATAAATATCGAAAAGAAATTCTTCTTGATGGAGACAGGAACGCGATATTAATATCAAGAATTATAGAAGACTTATTTGGAAAAAAACAGGATGAAGAAATAACAAAAATTATCCAGGATTTGGAAAATAATCGAAATGAATCAATTTCTGAAACTGCTAAGATGTACAGGGAAAGTATCTCGTAATTTATCTTTAAATTGCTGGAAGCATCAATCTTGAAAGTGGAACTGCTATTGGCGGAAGATGATCAGATAGGCGATGTCTGCTGGTTTTAGGAGAGAATAAATCTCCTGATAATGCGGCATCTATTACTTCTTGTTTAGTAATAGAATCTCGGCCACAATTAGGCCAAACATCTAATTCAATTAAGTCATCTTCTAGATAATCGATAAACACACACGGTACACAACTTAATTCTAGCCTTTTTGCAACATGATATCTATGATGGCCATCTAGTATAGTCCCAGTAGACCTATCTAATAACAAGGGCTTCGTGTAAGCATTCCATCTATGAGTCATTTTTTCAAGTTGATCTACTTTTTTTGGTAATATTTGCTCATGAGGTCTGAGAATCTCTAAAGGGACTAATTCGACCTTCATGAAAGTCCGAGAAGCACATTGCTGTTAGTTTTGATGCCGAAGATATGATGTTTAGTTGCATTTACGGAGATACATGATTGACACTAAGCTGTACCTCACCCCAGAGGATAATTTAGTGTTAAATCAACTAAGAAATCATGGTGATGCTTGGATTGTGGGCGGATGGGTAAGGGACATATTACTGATGGGGAAATCAAATAATGATCTCGATATTGCTACAACACTTTTGCCAAGTCAAGTAATGGAAATATTCCCTAGAACAATACCAGTTGGTGAAGAATATGGAACAGTAATTGTGAGACTAGATGGTGATTCTGATAAAGAATGGGAAGTCACTACCCTACGTAAAGATGGGAGTTATGGAGATGGTAGGAGACCGGATAAGGTTTCTTTTAGCACTAACATAAATGATGATCTAGCACGCCGAGATTTTACAATCAATGCAATGGCAATTGGTAGAGAAGATGAACTAATAGATATGTTTGGAGGAGAAAAAGATCTACAACAGAATATTGTCAGAGCAGTTGGAGATGCTAATGAAAGAATTGCAGAAGATGGATTAAGAATATTACGAGCTTTCAGATACTTAGACTTGGAAAAGAATAAACTTAGAGTAATGGATTGTGAGCTAGAAAGTGCGATTCAGAAAAATGTTCATATGTTAGAAAAAGTATCGAAAGAGCGTATTACAGATGAAGTTAGGAAAATTTTAGCTAGTAATAATCCTTATCGAATATTTTCTAAAATGCAAGAATTGGGTGTTTTAAGTAAAATCATAGATGGTTTATCCATAGATGTTGAGGACTACGGAAACGCAGAACCGATGGTGATTTTTGCTAGGTTCCTCAAAAATAATAATTGTAATGGAGATGATTTGTCTAAGATTCTAAAAGAATCACTTAAATTATCGAAAAAAGAAATAAGATGTATTTCATTCCTACATGAAAATAGAAATTTACGGTTTGATAAAAGCATTGGAAGTATTAGAAGATTTCAAGTTTTACTATCTGAAGAACAAAAGCGGATAATTTTACAGTACCATATTGAAGAAGATGTTACCAAAAAATACTATGAGTTTGAAGAAGAAATTAATATGAAACCAATTCTTGATGGAAACAAAATCTTTGAAATTACTGGAATAAAACCTGGTCCTAAGCTTGGTTCACTTAAAGATTGGATATTTAGGGTTCAGATTGAAAAAAATATTCATCGTGAAGAGGAAATGATAAAAATCCTAAATGAGATAGGTTGGAATAACTCAGAATACGAGTCATGGCCAAAACTGTCATGGCCTTGATTAAAGTTCATTTAGATACTCGATGTACTCATTTTCATCTAAATATTGATCTGCATCATAGTCAAATGGTTGCACTATTAAGCACCATCCATCAGCATATGCATCGTCATTAACAAGATCTGGATTATCTTCTACATCACCATTCAATGAAACAATCTTACAAGGGAATGGAGCATTTATGAGCAATTTTTCATATTCTGTAGTAATTGTAATCAATAAATCTTCTAGACCTAATTCATCACCACTGGTCATTGGAGTTGCAGCGTCATCATCTTTTGAAACCTCTCCTTCATCATCATCAGAATCCTCCATTTTAAACTCGGAATCATCTTCAGGTTTTGTTAAGATAACTCTGATAATATCCCCATATTCTGCTCTTACAAATTCACTCAGACCTATCTTGACCTGAGAGTCATCTTTCTTTTCATCTAATACTTGCAACCATAAATGTTCCAAAGTATACTTACGCCCTTGAGCTACACTAAATTCGACATAATCGCTATCCGCCATACTAATTCTCGANNTGCGCCCAACTGACAACCGTTTTGAATTGTTCGATTCGAAGAAGTTGTTACATTTNTCATTACGAGACATTAACAANACCATTCTCTTCGCANGGTCTGGTGAGATAATGGAGTTCATGGAAACAGAAGAACAAAGTATGATTCGAGAGATGGTTCGTAGTTTTGCTGAAGAGGTGTTAGCACCTACTTGTTTAGAGAGAGATAGGGCTGCAAAACCACCTCTAGATGAGTGGCAAAAATTTTGCGAATATGGCTTGCAGGGCATCACTATCCCAGAAAAATATGGAGGTAGTCCAGTAGATGATATATCAGAGTCAATTATCATTGAAGAATTAGCAAGAGTAGACCCCTCGTTTGCGGTAATGTATTGTGTTCATGTTGGGCTGTGTGCTAAAACAATAGAGATACATGGAAACGAGGAACAAAAACAAAAATATCTCACAAGACTTGCTGGAAATGAAATCGGAGCATATTCTCTTTCCGAGGCAGGAGCCGGGACGGATGCAGCCGCCATGGTTTGTAAAGCCAAGNNGTCGGATGATGNNAAANATTNCATNCTCAATGGAGAAAAAATGTGGGTGACAAATGGGAAGAGTGCNGATATTTACGTNCTNTTTGCTAAAGATGTTGANCACCCAGATTTTGGTNCAAAAAAACATGGAGGNACTACCGCATTTATNATCGATTCATCGATGGAAGGATTCAGTGTTGGNAAGAAAGAAGAGAAATTAGGTATTAGATCTTCAGATACNTGTGTNTTACTTCTTGAAAATTGCAAAGTTCCTATTGAAAATGTCTTGAAAGGAGTAGGTGAAGGTTTTCCTATCGCAATGAATGCACTAGATAATTCTAGAATTGGAATTGCCGCGCAAGCATTGGGGATTGCCCAAGGGGCTTTTGAATCTGCATTGAATTATTCTCATGAAAGGCAGTCATTTGGTAAACCAATTGCACATCACCAAAGTATTGGGAATTATCTTGCAGATATGGCAACACAAATAGAAGCCGCTAGAATGATGGTTTACAAAGCAGCATGGGCCAAACAAAGACATTACGAAGACGGAGGGAAAAGACACACTAAGGAAGCAAGCATGGCTAAACTATTCGCAGGAGATACTGCAATGTGGGTATCAGAAAGAGCGGTGCAAATACTTGGAGGATATGGATATACTACCGATTTCCCTGTTGAAAGATTCTTCAGAGATGCAAAAATAACACAAATATACGAAGGGACACAAGAAGTTCAACGAATTGTAATTAATAGAGCAATTAAACCTTGATTATTCTACCCATGAATATTTCCTTTGACCTTCTAGAACGTCATCTCCCCCTATAGAGACCAAAGCGAATTCATTTTTCGGAGATAAGATAGATTTCTTAGCGGAACCTCTATGAAGTGACTCATATATTTCTTTGTCAATAGAATGTCTTTCACCAAGTCTTTCGAATAAATTGAATCGTTCTGCAATTTGTTTCCATTCTGGTTGGATTACGCCTTCGAATACTTTTGCCTTAGCACCTGAACCATAACCGCACAAACCAATATGCTCACCAATCATTTCTTCACTTTCCAAATGATCTGATTCAATTGTCGACATTAAAGCTAAGAAAATTGAACCAGTATATTGATTACCAACAAGACTTGAGGCCCTTTGTGCTTTCTCAATTCTAGCATCAACGAAATCTTTGAACATAGAAGTTTTTGATATTAAACGGCGATACTGATCGTTTGCTTTCTCAAACTCTTCATAGCCTTCAACGGAATCTTCAAAATTTTCAGGTAAAGGCTCTTCGCCAATTTCTTCAATGATCTCATCCCACAATGGTAAATGTCTTCTGTCATGTCTGAAAACATCTGGAAACATCCTTTTCCCTTGGAATGCATATGGTAAATGGACAATTATCCTTTTCCATTGTTCAGTCAAAATATCATCATTGTCAGGATTATACCTTCCTGAACGTATAGCTTCGATTCTGAAATTNATGAATGCTTGTTTCACTGACTCNGAATAACAACGATTTGAAAATTGTCCATCGAAAACAGGTGTGTCTTTGTGGATTTTCAGAGTTTTAGATTCAAATAAAATATTATCCTTAAGTGAGGAAATGGGNAAAACATCTAGAATTTTTTCTACTAAACCCGATTTNCTAGGTTTTTCGCCNGCNTCTTCTGCTANATCTAAGACATTCTCAACNACTGTTTTCATATCAACCTCTCTTCTAGGTTTGAAAAAATCATGAACAGGCATTGTTGAAACGCCCCAGTTATCTGGAATTACAATTAATCTAGGGTTGTGTCGGATTAGAATTGCTCCTCCGCCCGCGCCTTGTGTATATTCACCGGATGACTCCAGATCATACTTNGCATTATCTGCGAAAACNACNATTCCAATCCTATCTTGAGACTCTCCACCTCTAGCAACCCAATCTAAGGTATTATGCATGGCATCAACCGCACCGATACAAGCAAAAGTCAAATCTACTACATCACAATGTCTGAAACAGTCTTGTCCGTATTGTTTCTGGTATCTTTGCTCTAACATATCCATGATGTAAGTAGCAGTTGGTTTNGCACCATCNAGGGCAGATTCCGTACCAAGATAAATTCTCCCAATATTATTTGGATCTAGGTTGTTTCTATCTATCAATCGTGCACAGGCATTTGCACCCATAGTTGCAGTATCTTCATGCACATCNGGGATTGCCATTGCTTCAAGNCCAAGTCCACGATTTAATTTTCCAAAATCTGCACCACGGAATTCAGCAAAGTCCTCCATATCGAAGTATAGTTTAGGAAAATGTATCGCTATATCGTCTATTCCTACCTCTGTCATAGCAATCCTTCCAAGTCTCGCGCAAAGCAATAGGGTTATGATATCTACTGTAGAATTNGGTTTAACTCGTCGATTATAAAACGCGTTACTGAGAGCCGGTGATTTTATTCATGTTATCTANTAACTCATTATTAGCTCGNAAAATNCTCAGAAATAGGGTTCAATACCTCTGCCAATCCNCTAGCCACAGCCATTTTAGCATCAAAAGGATGTANTTCACCCTTATTTATTGCTGAAATTAGNTCATCAATATTCTCCCATGANGAAGNTGAACCAAATTCAGGTTTAGGTTCAATATTTATTGTTCCAATTCGTGGGATAAGAACATAACGAGCTATTTCATAAACTGCAGAATTTTCATTGCCTATTTCTAGGAATGCTTTACGTAATTTTTTCTCTAGTTTCTTTGGAGTATCATGTAGTAATATAGCATTGTTAGGATCGGATTTAGACATTTTATGATCATANGAATCCATNCGTCCACTAGCTCCTTTTAGACCTGATAACATTGGAGTATGGATACAAGTTGCTTTAATCCATTTATTCCTATCTGCAACTTCTCGCATATACATGTGAGCCTTTCTCTGATCCATTCCACCAAGTGCTATATCAATTTCTAATTCNAAGATNTCAGCNGATTGCAAAGCAGGGTAGAAAAATGCTGANAAGTCATGATCAGAAGAATCTTCATCTCTACCCATGATACTGAATGTTCTCCTAACTCGAGACAAACTCATATTTTTTGAACATCGTAATACTCTTTCCCAATATTTNCCNGAATCCATCATTTCAGATGCTCGAATAAATCTCAATTGACCGGGGCCATCTCCNTCTTCAGGGAAATTTAATAGAACTCGGAAAACTTCAGACATATAATCNGCNGCGAGAGAAATTTTTTCCATATCTCTTGANAATTTATCATTTACCCATGCNTGCCAATCTGCTAATAACACAGTAACATTGACTTTTTCAGCAAGTAAATTATCGATAGTTTCAGCTAGGANCATCCAACCAAGATGAGCTTTTCCACTAGGTTCNANGCCAATATATGCATTCAATTGATTGCTTCCAGAATGGCTACTGCTACCNGAAATTACATTTGCAACATGACCAATACCAACTATCTCTTCACATCCACCAAACATTCTGTTGATTTTTGAACGCCCTTCATCATCGAGATTTGATAAAGGATCTGAGTTCATTTAATCACCAAATCATTTGAATAAATTGTTTAGTTTTTCACCACGGCCTGCTGCTCTTGTGTTTTCGCCTTCTTCTAAAGCGCTTTCAATTTCAGCAATTAATGCCTCTGCTTGAGATTTCTTTTCTTCCGATACATTTGTAGACATTTTCATAAAATGGCGTGCAGAACTAACCGCTGATTTAGCCTTAGATGACTTTTTCGCCCATTCCTTTGCTTTGTCACCGCGCTGCTTTGAGTTATATCCTGTAGCTTCATCAAGAAATTGTGTCCATTTTTTACGACTATCCTGTGCAATTTTCATTGCTTCCGGGTCATCGAAATTGGGGGGAGAATTCTTTACATCTATTACTAAAGCACCAGTATCTGAAAAACTTCCTTTAATGGAAGTCATAATGTCGTGAGAACCAATAAATGAGCCATCATCATTAGCCTCAATATTCTCAAAATATTTACCAGCCAATGCTGCTAAACCACCATCTGCATTAATTTGTTTAATCAATCCTCGCTTAACGTCGAATCTCTCCATAAGCCTAGCGCGAAGTAATTGCTTANTCAATACTACGAGAGAAAGATAACCGAAGATAAGAAATAAATAGGGCTAAACCTACATCCGTTTTCGCATGACCATGACTGCGTTAAGAGGCATAGTTATTGCCCTGATGACTACTCTAGTATTCGCATCTCCAATTGTTAATGCAGAATCAGCTGTGGAACTTGATTCGATTATTTATCTGAGTGAAAATGATTTATCAATTAAAGGAATAGCAGAAAACCCTCAGGAAAATAAAATATTGATTTATGGAGATGGAGGATATGCAAACATTATTTCTTCGAAAAATCCTGATTCACAAGTGTTACTCGCTGCAAGTGATAACCAAACTATGAGAGATGCTGACTGGCATCCAGGTGGAGGAACCGCCCTATTAGTTGGAGATGAGGGCATGATTCTTCGTTATGCAGCAGATGATTTTTCTTTAACACAGGCAGGAGAAAAAATGAATTTCGGCCAAACCAATCTAAAATCGGTAGCATGGAACACTGCAGGAACATGGGCATATGTTGGAGGAGACGATGGATGGCTATGGAGAGTTCGTGCTGAAGGAGATGGAGGATTAGAAACCCACCTTATCGAAGGGCGAGGAGAGGGAGATGTCACTGATATTGATTGTCATGACGATGTCATGCTCTGTGTGATATCATCTGTTACTGATGGAATTGGAATTATCGATAGAAATCACATCCTAACTTGGATTGGAGGTAGTTTTTATCCATGGAATAGTGTAATTTGCCCGTCTAACTATTACTTATCTTGTGTTTCGGTATCTAGTAGTCAAGAAATAGGTGTAATTCAATTACATTCTACAAATGCTGTAGAGAGTGAGTTATCAGTAAGTACTGTCAAAGGTATTGATGGACAATTTACTCATTTAAGTCATCAAGATGAGGCAAGATCATTAATTGTCGTAGCACCATTCGCATTACTTGAGCACGATGTTAGCAAGAATGCTACATTTCCATGGCTAGATAATAAAGATGCTCAAGAATTCAATATTGAGATATCTGGTGAAAGAATAATTGGAACTTGGGGTATTGGTGAAAACAGCGGATGGCTAATCACAAGTCGTGGCACATTGATAGAATATCATTCTACAGAAGAGGCTAGTGAAATAGGAGTAATTCTTGGAGGAGTTGTTGGTTTCTTAATTCCATTAACTATTGGAATGTTGATACTAACTTTAGTCTATACTGCATCTCCAAAGCTTCAGTATTGGATGACAATGAAGTTTGGAAATAAACAAGAAAAAAGGGATGCAAAAAGGAAAGGAACAGGGAAAAGATAGGACTGGATTTTGACTTGGCCAATCAGGAACATTCATGTGGCCTCTATTATCGCCCACAAATGAGAATTATGGCATATGAGGCTCTAGACTTCTACGACGTTGACTCGTTATTGACTGAAGAAGAAAGAATGGTTCGAGACATGGTACGCGATTGGGTAGATGAGGAAGTCATTCCAAATATCGAAATTGCATGTAGAGACGGAGTATTTCCAGACGAATGGAGAGTCGCTTTAGGCGAAATGGGAGTCCTAGGCGCACCACTCAAAGGATACGATTGCCCTGGTCTCTCCTACACTGCTTACGGAGTAATTTGCAGAGAATTAGAAAGAGGCGATAGTGGACTTAGATCATTTGCCAGCGTACAAGGATCTCTTGCAATGTATCCAATTTGGGACTTTGGAAGTGAAGAGCAAAAAAATTACTACTTACCAAAAATGGCTAGTGGTGAATGGATTGGTTGTTTTGGACTAACTGAACCAGACTATGGATCTAATCCTGGCGATATGATTACAAAAGCAGAAGATATGGGTGATCATTATCTTCTAAATGGTGCGAAAATGTGGATTACAAACGGCTCAATTGCTGAACTTGCAGTAGTTTGGGCGAAATTAGATGGAGTTATTCGAGGATTTATTGTTGAAAAGAATGACCCAGGATTTTCAGCACCAGAGATGAAAGGCAAACATTCTTTGAAAGCGAGTGTAACCAGCGAATTAGTATTCCAAGATTGTAAAATTCCTAAAGATAGGATGCTTCCAGGCGTCAAAGGATTGAGAGGACCATTTTCTTGTCTAAATAACGCAAGATATGGAATTTCTTGGGGAGCGTTAGGCTCAGCGCAAGCATGTTTTAACTCAGCTAAAGATTATGCAATGAGTAGGATACAATTTAATCACCCAATTGCTTCATACCAATTAGTACAAAACAAACTATCTTGGATGCTTAGAGAAATTACAAAAGGGCAATTGTTAGCATATCACTTAGGACAGAAGAAA
>NYXJ01000054.1 GCA_002685315.1 Methanobacteriota archaeon | reverse complement strand
TGCATCAATATTGGTACATAATCAAGGTTCTACTAGTGATTCAGTTAGGCTAGAATTAACTAGAGATGATGGGACAACTCTCGTCAATGGAGAATTTATTTCAATTTCTCCAGGCTCTAGTAGAGAGGTTTCAGCTAATCTTATCCCACTTTTATCTGGTTCTCTAAATATTGATTGGAGAATTTCCTCACTAAATGGTGGTGTCGACGTATCTCTTAATGGAAGTTCCAATATAGAAGTTAGAAACTCACAAGACATTATTGTGGAAATAGAAGAAATTTCTTGGGATCTGGAAGATGGATTAGATTTGGATATTTCAATTTCTCTCAGTTCTGGATTAAATCGTAGTATTGGTGTAGAAATTTTTATGAAATCAGGAAATGAATTTGACGAATTTCAAAAATTTAATATCGAAATGAATCCGGGTATAAGGAATATTAATTTGAATCTTGGTCACCCTGATGCAAGTCGATTAAAGATAGTTGTGAGTCCAAATGCTTGGCTTCCTTTAAATGGCAATGGAGAAGTAATCATTGAACTAATTCCTCCGTTAGTTATCCCTTCAATATTGATTTCAGGCATGTCGCCTACAACAGTTTCTTTGGGTGATACATTCACAATTGACTACACACTTGAAAACACTGGTACTTCAGCATCATCTGCAGGATTATTGAGAGTAGTTGGTGTCGCAAATAACCTTGTTTTCACTGAAGTTCCAGTTCCTTCGATAGACCCAGGTAATGGTTATTCAGGGACTGTAGAATTCTCTTCTTGGGAATATTCTCAAACCATAGATGTTGAATTCATTTGGAATGTGGGAGATTTAACAGTAAAAAACCAAACGTCAGTAGTAGTTGACAGCGGTTCAAGTGCTAGTTTTTCGCTTCCATTTAGTGTCTTTCCTGCAATCTATGGTGCTCTTTCCGGCCTTGCTATTGTTATGACTAGTCTAGTAATTTTCAGAGCAATTTCGCAACGAACACCTTCAACCAATTCTAAATTATTTAGAGGTGATTTATTGAATAATAGGTTTGTAAAAGATAATGCTTCTGATTTAAAGAAGGAAGTATCTTGCCCCTCATGTAATCAGAGGTTAAATATTCCAATTGAGCATAATGGCTCTGTGAAATGCCCTGCTTGCTCAATGCAATTTTCTCAAAAGAGTTTTACTCAAGATGAAATTGAAGATAGTATCAGCATAGAAAAGTCAGATGATGAAGTTATCATTTCTGAATATGAGGGATTTTCGACTACTGATCTACTATCGTGTCCCAAATGTGAACAAACTCTTAGAGTTGCTCTCGATAAGAGGCCTGTAAGGTCACGTTGTCCGGCTTGTAGAGTTGAGTTTATAGCAAAAATTGGTTGAGGTTTAATATGTCTGATTTAAGTGAGTTTGAAGAAATGTATCTCAAACGTATTTTTGAGGCACACTCAGCAGAACCTGGTGAAATAGTAAGGACTACAAAATTAGCAGAACTTATGGAAGTAAGTCCTGCATCAACTACAGAAATGATTCAAAGACTTTCAGTTAGAGATTATGTGACATATATCCCTTACAAAGGATGTAGGTTGACTTCAGAGGGATTTAAACATGCCTCAAGGATTAAGAGAAGAGAAGAGTTGTTAAAAATTCTATTAACAGACGTGATTAGATTTGATGGTGACATTGATTCAGTCGCCTGTAAAATTGAACATAGTATTGATGAGAATCTAGAAGCGTCTATTGATCGAATGTTAGGGTACCCTGAGAGGAATAAAGATGGATTGATGATTCCGTCAGTGGATAGAAGCATGATTACTTCTACAACAAATATTTTGCTACCTTTATCAGCACTTCCTGAAGAAACACCCTCAATAATAGAATTAATTAATTCTAGTAGTGTAGCTATAAAAACGCTGGAAAATGCAGGTATCAAAATTGGTAATTCTATAATCAAAAAATCAAATAAATTTTATTGTGAAGGTTCTGAAATCGCCTTTTCGAGAGAATTAAGTTTCAAAATTATAGTTCGAGTTGAATAGGGATAATTATGTCGAATATTAATGATGATTTTGACATTCTTTCGATTGAAGAGATTATTCAAGATCCTTCAGTACTTGAGATTGATGATATTTCTAAAGAGATTAATCAGGAGGGAAATTTTGATTTAAAGGGAATCCAAAGATTACAGGAATATGAGAGAAACCTTGTCAAGTTAGATCGACTTTTTATCAGTAGAGGTGCCAGATTCATATTGATAATACCAATTTTAGTAATTTTATTATATGGTTTTGCAGAATCGTTTACCGGTTCAGAACCCGACTGGTGGGTAAATCATGTCTTACCTGTCATTCCATTCAATATCACTATAGAAGTAGGGTTTTATTATCTGGCGTTTTTCTTTATCATCGCAGATTTGGGTCTTCTTTGTTTACTTTTACTACTCTTATCTGTTACAAGAAGAATTTTTAATATTCAATCAAATTATCTTACAAAGACGGGTTTAACATTCAAAAGTGCTCATGGCTATGCAGAGATGAAAGAAACTATNGAAGGCTCATTTAGNCAAGTTGTAGCGACTACTTTTCTAATGTTTCTNTCNGGTATATTTTTAATTTCGAGNCTTCAATTTTCTGATTTTGTTAGTGGAAANTCAGTTCTACTATCTTTTTCAACAGGATTTCTTTTATCAGGTCATGGTGTTCATATGGTNTCTAATCGTTCGAGATTNAATACATGTGANACNTGGGGCATGTTAGATTCTTTTTCACCACCAATACATCCTGCTTTATTGAAAAGACCATTTAGTGATGTAATTAGTGCTCATGTTGATCCCCTTCTTTCAGTACGTATTTCGGAATATTTACGGTCAATACAAGATTCTGTCAATGAAGGAAATAATATCTCGGATTTACAAGAAAAACTACTCCATTTATTGCACTTAAGGAGGGCAGGTTATTTGGATGAAGAAGATTTTCGTTCAGAACTTGGGGTGATGATGCCTCTAGATATTATTGATGAATTATTCCNTCATCCNGAATTGGGTGAAGAAACNTGGGATCGTTTAATCATTAGGGCGANAGATAGGTGTGCATCTTTTTTCCGACTTCATGACCGTTTGAGAATGAAGATAGATTCCGGACTTAATCACGAAATCTGGTTCGATGTAGATATGGAAAATCTTGTCGTTGGTCAAGCAAATTTATTTGCTTATGTTTTGAATAATGGCCCTGAACCAGCGAATCTCATATTAAAAATCCAAACTCCTGATTTCAGACCTTCTGAATGTGTTTATAAACTCAGAGTAGATTCTAGTTACGAACTATTAAATCAGATTGATAACGACACTTTTGTGCAGAAATTACCAATGATTATAAAATCCACAGAAATTATCTGGCAGAGTCTGTTGCCTGAAGAAACAGGAGAAGCTACTGTTACTGTAAGATTAGAGGATGAAGATGGAAACTTACTAAGTGGTAGAGTATTAACGGTACAAAATAGAGCAGATTTGTTCACAAGATTAAGAGTTTCAATCGGNGCAATCTTCTTAGTTGGTGCAGGAATAGCGATTATTTCNCCAATATTNCCTCTCTTTACGTCTCTTCTAGGTCTATGAATCGAGTAGTTNCATTGAAGAAGGGTTCCTCTCTCGGCGACCTTGTGAANGATGAGCAGCCGANGCCTGANGATGACCTTAGAACAAGGTTGCACGCTATGGAAACAAAAATCCGTAGAATGAAAGAACAAAGAAATTCATTCAATGAAGATGCGCGAAGAGCCGCTGATTCAAGAAATGCATTACAGGAACAAAGTAAGGAAATTCGAGAATCAATTAAAGATAAATTAGATGAGCAAAAGAAAGTTAGAGACCAAGCTCAAATCTGTAAAGCGAGAAGNGATGAGATNCAAAAACAAATTAGAGAACTCATNAATCAAAATAGAGGNCGTAAAGATGATGCTAAAGGAANTAAGTCAGTAGTAATTGAATTGTCTGAGACTATTAACGAGATAGAAAAAATTGAGAACACTATGATGACCGATGGTCGATTGATTTTAGAAACTGAGAATAAATTGCTCAAGAAGTTAAAAGTTTTAATTTCAAAGAGAGATAAATTAATGCCAGCAGTAAAGGATTTCGAGGCAATAAATATCGACATAGGTGATATGGATGGTTCTATTAAACTACTTAAATCTGAAGCTGACAAGGCTCATCAAGAAATGATAGATTTCCATAAGCAAGCAGATTTAATTTGGGAAGATGTAAAACCTATGCTTGCTGAAAGAGATTTCTTACGAGCAGAGGCAGATAGATATCATTTGGCATANGTGGCTAGCAGAGAATCTGCAAATGAAGTACATGAAAATATGAAGGAATTAATCAGCCAAGTAAACGAAATTAGAGATGAAATGAAAGCAGCTGAAGAAGAGCGTGTAAAAGTAATTAAAGATCATAATCAATCAGTTAGAGATGCTCTAAAACTCCCGAGCGAAGACGAAGGAATGGCAGATTCTTTAGCATCTCAANTAATCAATAGTGGATCATTGACACTNGGTGGCGTTTTAACAGGAGATTCTAAATCACCTGTTTCTAAAAATTTGAGAGGGAAAAAGCAATCTCGTAAACTTGGGACAACTCGTGGTAAGAAATAATTACCATCCTCTTTTTTCCATTCTTACATCGAGAGTATCAATTTCCAAACCGGGCATTGCTTCTCCAATCATCCTACTTGCTTCTGCTACTGAATCAGGNTCTTGATATCTATGAGTTGCTAGAACAATNGCTTCAGCAGTTGTCTTAGGNTCAGAGCTTTTGAATATTCCAGAACCAACAAAAATTCCATCCATACCGTGATTCATCATTAGAGCAGCATCTGCTGGTGTTGCGATTCCGCCCGCCGAAAATGTGACGACTGGTAATCTTTCCATTTCTACTACTTCATGTAATATTGATTTGACTTCAGTCCTTAATTCAGAAGTTTTTCCAAAAGGTGTTCTTGTAATGCTAATGTCAAATTCAGAAGCATCAGGCATTCTGTTAAATCCTTTCATAATTACATTCACCATATCTTCAATACCTTGTGAATCAGAATTTTTTGCATGAAAAATTTCTTCCTTAACTAATCTCGCATGTTGAACTGCACTTACTACATTCCCGGTTCCTGCTTCACCTTTCGTTCTGATCATAGCTGCACCTTCTGCAACTCTTCTAATGGCTTCTCCAAGATTTGTACAACCACAAACAAAAGGAATTGTAAAGTCGTTCTTTGCTATGTGATAAAACGGATCTGCTGGAGTTAGAACCTCTGACTCATCAATCATGTCTACGCCAAGTGATTGTAGAACTCTCGCTTCATCATCATGTCCGATTCTAGCCTTAGCCATTACTGGAATGCTGGTAGTTTCTATAATTTCTTTTATCATATCGGGGTGGCTCATTCTTGCAACTCCACCTTGTGCCCTAATATCTGCTGGTACTCTCTCCAAGGCCATTACTGATACTGCTCCTGCGTCTTCAGCAATGTGAGCTTCTTCAGGTGTAACTACGTCCATGATGACTCCACCTTCTTGCATTTTTGCAAATCCTCTCTTCAATAAGGATGTGCCATGTCTCATGTCAGTAAAGTTGAACCTTCCATTCATGACCATTCGTCATGGTTATCATTCATGAACCTATGTTCATAAAATGCTAATATTAAAATTTAATTATCTGC
>NYXJ01000053.1 GCA_002685315.1 Methanobacteriota archaeon | reverse complement strand
TAGTAGAAGACATAGATGAAAGACCCCATATTCTTCATTTTAAATCTTTACTAGCACTTAGGTGGAGAATTCCAGGTTCTTGGTGGAATGGTTCTCTTACTGATCCTAAGAGAGTAGTCATAATTGAAGGGGCTTGCCCACCTTGGAGAGAGAGCTCACTACATACTATAGTCTCATTACTTGAAGAAATTCCTGAATCAATAATACTTATCTCTACGCCAATAGGTCTAATTCCTTATAGTTTGGAAGATGTGTCGCCATGGTCTCATATTGATGGTTCAGATGACATATGGGACTCTCCATTGGATGAAGATGAGATTTTTGATGAACTAATAGAATTAGATTTATCTGATCTTCCTTTCATTAGAATTACTCCGGGCGCAAATACTGAATTAGAGGTAGAAGGGAAGGATGAGATATATGATTGGATTGACAGATGTTCTATAGTTGACAAATTATCGATTCTAAATGGACTTTCTCCATCAATAGGTTGTAAGTTGACCTCGAAAATGACTTCGCGAAAGTCGAAAACAAAAAGAATGGTCAATGTATATTCAGAAGGGGTTCATATAATATCTCCTAGGCTGAATGATGGTGGTATTTCACTAACAACTAATGGTGCCAGAATGATTAATGAATTCTCCCCCTCAACTCCTATTCATTTTGGAGTAGAGTACGACGGTGAGGAGATAGATCATCCAGGTATTGCAAAGGTAATGATTGTTGACGACGCGGTCCCATTTGTAGGTCAGGGTAGGAATGTAATGCAAGGGTATGTTCTTGGAGCGGACCCACATTTAATTCCGGGTCAGCCGTGCCTTATTGTAGATTCAAATGGAGAATTAGTAGCGCATGGCATCCCTTTAACGTCGGCTCGAGAAATGGCATTCATGACAAAAGGTATCGCCGTAAGAGTCCGTGATGGTGCATTAAAAAATAAAAAAAATTAATCAGGTCTTGTAGGGGATTAATTCAAGAACGTGTATTATAACGAAGTTATGATAATCGCAGTGCGAAGGTGATTTAATGAATGATATTTCTGGTAATGAATTAGTCATTGAAACCACTGACTTAGTGAAGATGTATGGTCCTCATGTCGCTTTGGAAGGACTTAATCTTAAGTTAGAATCTGGTGCTATTGGAATTCTAGGCCCCAATGGGGCGGGTAAATCTACATTTTTCAAATGTATTTTAGGACTTATTACAACTACATCCGGTCGCGGCAAGGTCTTAGGATATGATATTACAACGCAGGGTGACCTCATACGTTCTAAAATAGGATATATGCCAGAATATGACTCATTAGATCCTGAATTAACAGCTCTCGATCAAGTACGTTATTCTGGAGAATTAATTGGTATGAATCCAGCACATGCAACTCAAAGAGCTCATGAAGTATTGGAATATGTAGGTCTTAAAGACCAGAGATACAGGAAAACAGGGACATTTAGTACCGGAATGAAACAAGCTGCTAAACTAGCTTGTGCTTTAATTCACGACCCTGAGATATTGATTTGTGATGAACCAACAAATGGACTTGATCAACGCTCAAGAGAATTCATGTTGCAGACTTTAAGAAATACAGTCGAACAAGGAAATAGGACTGTATTAATGAGCGGCCATGTTATGGATGATATTCAGGAAGTTTGTGACAGTATTGTTATGATTTATAAGGGTAAAATAGTCGTTCATAGTCGAATTGAAGAGTTGGCAAGGCAAGTAGATGAAGAAATAGAGATTTCTGTTTGGGGAGGTTCTTCTAATATGCAAAATTCTTTAGAATCTCGAGGATTATCTGTTCGACGTTTAGGTAGAATTATTAGAGTTAAAGTGGAATCAGAAGATACAATCTCTATTATCTTAGAATGCGCGGTTGAGAGTGGAGTGCAGATTCGTAGAATGGGGGAGTATGAACCTGATTTAGAGGATATTTTCCTACTAATTATGGATAAGTTAGGGGCTGAAGTCAAGACAACTTCTGACTTGATGACTTCGGAACACACTGGAGGTGCAAATAATTAGTGATAAAATCATAGATTTAGATGGCGGCCAAACTCGAATGGAAGCCGCTTATGGTTCAGATGACGGAGATGAAGATCTTTTTGCAATTACTGCCAAGAGAGAGGCATCCATAGGTGCAATATTTGAACAAAATTATCGTCCATGGGATGGTGATTTTGGACCTAGATGGGTTAGAAATTATGCTATTTTTCGCCATCATGTTTTTGGTCTATTTACTTCGAAAGGTCATCGTAATTATAACCCCTTCATTCGACTAACAATTTTAGTGATTTTCATAGGCGCAATTTCCCCTATTGCAATGTTATTCTTCTCATCTCTATTTGGTTCTGGTCCTGATGGATTTATTGACAAAATGTGGGGCATTAATAGGAGCAATCTTTGGGGGCAAGTATTGGGTTATTTCCCAAGAAATTTATGTTANTGGCCTCTTTTAACAGCACTAGTTGTTGGGGGNATGATTTCTGATGATAGAAGAAATGGGACTAGTGCNATATATTTTTCTAGACCTGTTACTAGAGTGGATTACACAATGATGAAATATCTTAGTGTCGCCGTAGTTTTAGGGTTTGTAATTATCTTTTCATATATGTCGTACTACACTTTGGCCATAGTTTTCAAAGGTGAAGGTTGGGGCTTTTTGATTGACACATTACCTATGTTCTTAGCCGGACTGATATGTAGTATTGTGCTGGTTATTACATATACNTCTATAGGACTTGCTTTGTCCAGTATTAGCCAAAGTCGTTTTTTCTCTGCTATAGCATTTTTGAGCATTATTTACGGAACTAAATTGGTCGCTTTATTGATTGATCTACAGTTTGAAACATCAATTTTATACATTTTGAGTCCTTACGATTGCCTGGCCCATTTCGGTCAGTGGATGTTGGGATTAGAACTAAATTATTCTCATTCTTTGTCCTTATCTATCGTATCTATAATTTTAATGAATTTAGTATCTATTTTTGTATTAATTTCTAGAGTAAGTTCGCTGGAGGTTACTAGAGAATGAGTGATGGAAATAAAGTACCTTCAATACTAGTTGAAAATGTTTCAAAGTGGTATGGGCAAGTAATAGGAATTAATGATGTATCTCTAGCCATAGAAGGTGGAGTCACAGGAGTATTAGGCCCTAATGGCGCAGGTAAGTCAACTTTATTCAAATTATTAATGGGTAGGATTAAACCCAGCCAAGGTAGCGTTAAGTTATTTGGAATCGACCCTTGGGAAGATACTTCTCCTTATCGAAGAATAGGTTACGTTAGTGAATCAGAGCGACTCTATGATTGGATGACTGGTCTAGATTTTGTTTCTACTTTGGCTAGATTACATGGAATGACTCGTAACGAAGCCGAATCTAGAGCGGAGCATGTATTAAAATTCGTTGATCTCTATGATGTTCGTCATAAAGAAATTGGTAAATANAGCAAAGGAATGAGACAGAGAGTNAAGATTGCACATGCTTTAGTTCATGATCCTGATTTAATAATATTAGATGAGCCTCTACATGGCTGCGATCCTATTGCAAGGACTAGTATTATGAATGTAATCAAAGAACTAGGAAATCAAGGTAAAACAGTATTAGTTTCAAGCCATATCCTTGAAGAGATTGAGAGAATTACTGAGCAAATAGTAATCTTACATAATGGAAGATTATTNGCTCTAGGGAATATTTATGCTATTAGGGATTTGTTGGATAAACATCCTCATAGAATTATGATCACAACTGAAGAACCGAGAAAATTAGCTAATGCATTTATCAGTGAAGAACCAATTTNTGGCGTTAGATTCCCTGAAGAAGGTAAGTTAGAAATACAAACNAATGATTTATCGGCAGCACATTCAGTTTTACCTCGAGTAATTGTTGAGTCTAAGGTGAAGGTATCAAGAATTGATAATCCCGATGATAATTTAGATTCCCTATTAGAGTATTTGATTGGAGGTTAATTAAATGGAAGAAATAGACAAGCAAGGTAGAAATCTATCAACCACTGTTTGGACTCAACTTGATAGAAAGGCAGGAGCAATTACTGAACTAACAATCCGACAGCTTCGTAATCGAATTTCTACCTGGGTTGTTTTAGGAGTTGGTGTTCTATTAATATCACTTCTACTTATCTTCTACATCGATTCCATTAGAGAAGAATTCGAACCCGTTGACAACGATGGAGATAGTGAAGATTGGGATAATGATGGTTACCCATTGGGGCAGGAAAGAATCTATGGNACTAGTGATTACGATNAATCAAATTTCCCTGGTTCAACTGAGTATATCTATCAAGGAGATNTTGACTGGAATGACCAACCTAGAAATCATTATGGTAACCATACTTGGTNTTCTGCNTGGGGTTATTTTACTCCTACTTGGNTTGATANAGNNACTGANAATCCATTTTTCTGGGANGGNGATTGGATTGATTGGAATCTGGAACCAATCATTTGTGAAGATGCGGGTCTGTCGGATGATCCTTTTGAAGCATTCGACTGGGGTTCGTTAAGTAGAAATTATTGTCTTTACGAAAATGGAACCTATGTTATGTTCGGAGCGATTTTTATTGGTGAAGGCNATTTCTTTGTTGAACCAGGATGGGGTACTGAATGGGGTTATCTTACAGAGTCATTTTTTGTTGAAAAGCATCCTAAGTCAATGTACATTGATGAAGATAAGATTGATTGGGATGGTTCAGAGATTTCTAGCTCCCAAGGATTTGATGATGATGGTGATTGCCTAAAGGAGGATTATATCGATGAAAGTAGCCCTAATGATGATAATAGGAATGGAATATATTGCGATGTCCAGTGGACATATGATCTGAATGGTAATCTGGTTAGCATCCGAGCAGATGATAATGTAGATGAAGATCCGGATGATTCTCTACTTTTTGGTGAATCAAGCCATAGAACTTTCATTATAGGAACTGGAAAAATAGCATTTGTAATGATATTGGGTCTATTCCTCCCCTTATTTTTGGCATTAGGATTAGTAAGGGATGAATCTGAGAATGGAACTTTACACTATCTTCTTTCAAAACCAATTCATAGAGGAGAGTTTATTCTATATCGATTACTAGGTTATTTAGCAATTGTTGTGTCATATATAGTGATTTTAACCTTTATAATAGCATTTATCACTTCAATTATCGGGCCTGGAGGTTCAATAATTCGACTTTCAGATTATCCTGTTTGGTTAGGAATATCACTTTCTACAATCTTAGTCTTGACAGCATATGGTTCAGTTTTCAACACAGTCGGCTTAGTTCTACCTAGATATGGGGTCTATCTTTGTATCCTATTCGGTATATGGGAATTTTTAATGGGTCTTTTTACCATCACCATNCCTAATTCTAGCATCACTATGTTATCTATTTCGCATTGGGCGATTCAGATTATTGATGCTACAGTAATGATTGCATGGAGTGATACTATAACTTTGCAACAAAAATCGGATGCGTTTGGTCTAGAAACAGGNATTTCCTTTTTCTGGCACCCACCAGTTCATACTCTAGGCACTGGAAACCCATTCATCGCATTGATAATAAGCGTGGTTTTCATACTCGTTTTCAGCGTAAGTATGATTTTGATTGGGCAATTAATTTTTAGAAAAAAGGAAATAATGTAAGGTTTTTTTATGAAAGATGAAATAAAAAGATTTTCTGGTGATTATTCATCATTATGGCGTTTAGATATTATGCCATCATTGCCTCGTCTTTCTTGGTGGTGGTGGTGGGTAATATTATTCATTCCAGACCCCGATAATCCCTCTCGTTCNAGACAATTAATGGTGCTCTGGTCTTCTAAAGAGACACCTGCAATTCGTGTTAATGATCATTGGTGGAAACCAGGTTCGAGGATGAGGGTTGATGAACATAATGGGCATGTAGTCCCGGGAATGGTATGTTCATGGTGGTATGATGGCAAAGAAATGCATGAGCCTTTAATTATGAAAGAGTGCAAAATGGTATCTTTAGATGATAAACATCCGTTATGGCCTACCAAAGGTTCTGGTGAAGGTTCTGGAGCTGTTATCCCGCTAGTTGATGATGATTTNTCTCTNGGCTTAACTGAAGGGAACAAGAAATTTTGGCTGAACTTGACTAGTGATGAAGCGGCACAAAAAAATGGGGCTCCTAAATCAATTAAGGCAGAACTTACTCCTTGGTGGGGNCCACCAAGTAAATTGACATATAAGAACAATGTTTTCTTTTCNAATATGGGNTATGATATATTGAGAATTCAGGGNACTAAAGCNTCTATTGTAATAGATGGGCAGGAATTTGAGGGCACTGGTTACTTTCAGAAAGTTAGTGTTCAGGCGCCAACACTCCCNTGGTTNTGGGGTATGTTACATTTTGATGATGGNTCNTATTTAGATTGGTTTATGCCGCATCTCTCATTTTCATGTTTAAATTTGGATGATAAACCTTGGAAATTGAGAGATATTTTTAGAAATCCAAAAATNGGTTCGGGTATTTTCCATGATGCTAAAAGAGACNGNACTGAAGAATTTAAAAATTGTGAAGTAGAGTTNCTTGAGCCTGANGANGGGGAAGAAATTTTAATTGATAATGACGGCAATAAGTTNCCAAAATTNAGAGTNCGTTTGTGGAATGANAAAACAAAAATNTCCTTAGAAGTTAGAGCCGCNTCTCGAGCTAAATGGACATTCGATCAACCAACTCGTGCAGGAATGGTCAGCCACCTTACATACAATGAATATCCTCTAGAATTANTGAGAATTNCAATATTNGATGAGAAAGGACTNCGTACAAAGAAAGATTATTCNTGGATACATGGTAATGCNGAGCATTCATGGGGATTATTACATTAGAGGTGTTTTGATTGAATGAAATTGTATCTGAATCAAGAGATTTGATTGACGAAGATTTGGCTGGAAAAAAATTCTCTCTAGTTGACGCTGATGAGACACCTATATGGATGGGTTCTCCAACATTTCTTTCATATCTGCCTAGGTATATGCTCGCTGCAATAATTTTCGTCATTCATTTCATCTTCTACCGTGTGGCAGACACAGTATATGCAGAAGGAAAAGATGGTTTGGGATATACATTTTTACGTATAATAGATCAATTATTTGACTTAATTGATGTATTTGCATTTATTATTGTAATGTTAATGATTGCAAGAATTAATCATTTTCTCAATATCTCTACATCGAATTTACGAACAACTGCTTTCTTAATTATTATTGGTTTGATTCCCTCTTTTTGGTTTATGATAAATATAATTGATTGGATTTTAGTATTAATAGGGAAAGAAGGGCTAAATGTTCCCGAGTGGTTCGATACTTGGTTTCTGGCTTTAGGAATAATTAATTCGTTAATATTCCTTCTTTACACAGTTATTTCACAATTTTCTTATTCATATCTTATTACTAATAATCATATTTACATAAGGAGAAAAATTTTATTTTTTTATAATTCAATTACAGTTTTCAAACTAGATGAATTAGTTAATCTTAAAACACAGATATCTTACTTAGGTAAAGTTGTGGGATATGGTAACATATTACCAATTACTGAGGGTGATTTAGAATTAAAACCAAAATTAAGTTCTGAAAGAGGGGGATTCCAAAGAGTGATTCAAACAATCAAATTGTTTATTTTTTACAAAAGAGCAAAAAAAGACTTATCGATGTCTCCTTCAGAATGCATATTTGGAGTAAAAAAACCGATGGCAGTATATGAATTAGCTAACGAATTGATGGATAGTAATAATGTTGAAATAGAAATTTAAGTTTCCGCATTGTTATTAATGAAAAGGTATCGAGGGAACATTAGAGGGATTCACATGACCGAAGAAGATGTCATCACAATTGCAGCACAACACATTACTAAAGGAGATTTCATGGGTGCCATGGAAATATTCGAGAATCATGTAAATGAGAATCCTAAAGATCCTGCAGGATACCACGGATGGGCTGAAGCAGCAATGTTTGAAATCCAAGAAAATGGTAATTTCGATGAAAAAGGAAATGATAGAATTAATGAGGGTAAAGTACAATCTTATCTCAGAAAAGCTGCTGGATTAGAACCTGATAATGCTGAATACCAGGCTGCATTTGCAAATGCTTTGGTTGAATTTGACCGCGTTCCTATGGCTGTTAGAGAGTTCAAAAAATTAATCGAGCTTGGTAAGAAGATTGAAGATGTTGACGTTTCATTCCATCTTTATGAAGCGGCTAAACAATTAATCGATTCTATTGATGTTAAAGTTGGTTATGACCGTAGTGAACAATTCGCTAGACAATTTATCCCTGTAGCAATAGAATTTGCAATTCTAGGATTAGGTTTCTCTTCCGTTGAAGAAGCAATGGAATATCTTTCTGAGGAATAATAGGGGGATTCCGATTGACTAGCGGCCGTATAATGGTCGCATTCGGATATCATGGGAGCCATTTTCATGGTTCACAGATTCAGCCTGATGTTCCTACAGTTCAAAGGGCGATTGAAAATGCATTAAGGAAAGTCAGTTGGTGGACTGATGGATGTTTAGAAATGTCCAGTCGAACTGATGCGGGCGTTAGTGTTCGGATGAATCTTGCCTGTATTGACATTCCAATTACAGTTTGGGAAGAAGTAGAGAAAAAAACAATTCTAAAAGTTTTGAATAATCGATTTCCTGAGGGTTTATGTGCATGGGATTTAGTTAAAGTTGATTCCGATGTAAGAAGTAGGGCTGCGATAAATAGGACATATATTTATCGAACAGAACTAATTGAAGAATGGTCGTCAGGAATCAATGAAGATTTATTCATCAATGCCTGTCAATTAATTATTGGTACACATAATTTTACAAATTTTTGTAAACTAGAAGAGGATAAGAATCCAATTCGTACAATTGATTTTTGTAAACCATGGTTTTCTTCTGACGGGAGAATTATTGGAATTTGTCTAAGTTCAGAGGCTTTCCTATGGAATCAGGTCAGGAGGCTTGCAGCTGCAATTACAGGAGTTGCAACTGGAAGAATAGATTTTGATTTATTCAAATCAGCATTAGAAAATCCAGATGTTTCGGTAGATCTTGGTAGGGCTGCTTCAAATGGACTAATACTTTGGTCAATTGAACATCAATATTCTGAAAGAATGGGTTTAGAATGTGAACCTGATACTACCGGTTTTTCTATTCCACCCGAAAAAAAGCACCGATTCAAGAGATGGTTATCAATGGCTAAATTAGAAATGGGGCTTTTAATTGAAAGAGATTGGGAAAATTCACTTAATATAGCTTGATTTCTAATCTATCTCCATCTTTACATGGTAGTGATTCTCTTAGAAACGAACCCGAAATTACTTCTGCAGTTTCAGTATGTCTAGTTAAATCAGGAATTAATATAGCGCAATCTATCCAATTTTCATTATCTGAAGATATTTTCGCCATAAAAGCCGTAGCACCTCCAAAAGATTTCCCGTCTCTTTCGAAACCTTTGATTCTAAACGGATTGGCCTTTAGCGTAACCTCTCCTTTTTCAAGTCCTGATAATATTCTCAGATTCTGATAATCTTTGAGGCTCGAATTATCCATGTCAAGGTTCAAAGTCCCTGGCCATGCACTAACTTGGAGAACTTTCTTGAATTGTTCTTGATAATGAGGTTGAGCCATGAATACATGCGCTCTTCCGAGCCCACTCGACACTTTCCCTGATAGGTGCATGATTGTGCGCCCAATTGTTTATTCAAGAGGATTGCCGCTAGAATATCCTATAATTTCAGTACATCACC
>NYXJ01000052.1 GCA_002685315.1 Methanobacteriota archaeon | reverse complement strand
TGAGTCTTCATCATAATCCATTGACTCATTAGGATTATCGGGGAAAATATCGATTTCATTTTCTACGCTATCACCGTCTCTATCTAAATCAGAATTGTCCCCTATACCATCTCCGTCTAGATCATTATTCTCATTAGCATCTAATGGGAAAGCATCATCAATATCATCAAATCCATCATTATCGTCATCTAAATCTACTTGGTTGCAAGTGCTGTCTGAATCAGTGTCAATAGGCACTGATTGTGAATTATTTGATTCAGTTCCACAAGATACTTCATCAATATCTAACCATCCATCATTATCATCGTCTATATCAGCATTATCTCCAATCCCATCTTGATCCAAATCTGACCATTCATTTGAGTCTCTTGGAAATATGTCTAGNAAATCATCTACATTGTCATTATCGTCATCACTATCCATGATATCACAAATCATATCCATGTCGAGATCCTCTGGTNATGAATTAATATTCTGACTTTCAGAACCACAAATTTCTTCTTCCGAATCTAACCATCCATCATCATCATCATCATCATCAGAATTATCTCCAATTCCATCCGAATCGTAGTCTAAGGTTTCATTAGCATCTAGGGGGAACAAATCTAATTCATCGATTACGCCGTCACCATCATCATCATCATCAATTAAATTACATATATGGTCATCATCAGTATCTATGGGAATTGATGAGGAATTTAATGAATCAGTATTGCACTCTGCTTCTTCTAGGTCTGTCCAATTATCGTCATCATCATCGACATCTTCATTGTCTCCTCTACCATCTCCATCACTATCTTTCCATTCGTTACCATCTAAGGGGAAGGTATCATTTTCATCAGAGTAACCATCATTATCGTCATCTGTATCTACTAAATCACAAACACTATCTGAATCAGTATCAGTAGGTATAGAGCTTGAATTCAGAGAATCAGTGTTACAAGATGTTTCATCTGTATCTGACCAGCCATCTCCATCATCGTCACTGTCTACAGAGTCACATATACCGTCTGAATCAGTATCATTAGGTATAGAACTTGAATTAAGAGAATCAGTTCCGCAACTTGACTCATCTTCATCGGACCATCCATCATTGTCATCATCTTCATCAATAAAGTCACAAATTCGGTCATTATCGGTATCAGTGGGTATAGAAGTAGAATTATTTGAGTCTGTTCCACAAGATGCTTCATCAGTATCTGACCAACCATCTCCATCATCGTCAGTATCTACAGGGTCACAAATACCGTCTGAATCAGTATCAGTGGGTATAGAAGTAGAATTATTTGAGTCTGTTCCACAAGATGCTTCATCAGTATCTGACCAACCATCTCCATCTGAATCTCCATTAGAAGTGACTTGTTCAGATATTATCCAACTGTTTGTAGCCCAATCATCCCCTGAAGTCCCTCCATTTCCATTAACAAAATTTACCGCAAGGGAAAATGTGACATTTCCAGAGCCATTAGCAGGAGCTGTCCATGTTACACTCCAAGATCTTGAATTCGAATTTGAATGAGTAACTTCGCCATTTTGTAATTTAGCACTGGTACCAGGATTTGACCAAGAACCAAAATNNGCGTCTAAATTAAATCCTCCTTTAGTTCCCGAGGGTCCCCCTGTTCCTCCAATATTCATGGAATATGATGTATTTCCTTCGTATCCTGCATTAGGTATTCCTGAAAGTGTTGGCGTCATCCCTCCACTACTTCCATGACATCCGCAACCATTTGTTGAAGATCCCGTAACGCCGCTACTATATCCGAAAGTAGTTTCGGAAACAGATAAAATCAGTAATATNACCAAAATAGCAGTTATACGTTTTTTCCCCTTCATACATTATTTCGTGAGATTACTAGTTATTGTATTTATTGGGGTAATATCTTTATTTGCTCATTAATGCTTCAAGAAAATAGTTTTTTTTTCCCATTGTAATTTTTTTCTTAAGAGAACTTTGTTCCGCTAAACTCTTTGACCTCTTCTCCATGAAGTGCCATGGACGCGAGAACCCAAGCCGGCAAAATTCTTGAATCAGTGAAATCTTCTGGAATACATTATAGAGATAGTTTGCCTATGATTGCCAGTGAAAATATAATTTCTCCTCTAGTTGCAGCCGCTATTAATTCTGATCTTCATGGAAGGTATGCTGAAGGATTGCCTGGGAAAAGATATTACCAAGGTTGTGATGATTTTGATACCATAGAGTCTATTGGTATAGAGTCTGCTAAGCGTGTGTTTAATTGTAATTTTACAAATATTCAATCTACATCTGGTACTGTGTCAAATATTGCTTCATTGAAGGCTTTAGCCAAGCCTGGAGATACCATCACAGCAGTGTCAACTGCAGATGGAGGGCACATATCACATGCAAGAATGGGTGCAGTTGGAGTTAGAGGGCTTAATCTTGTAACTTATCCTTGGGATATCGATAGAATGGAACCTGATGTTGATGCATCNATGAAAATAATAAGNGAAACATCTCCTAATNTCGCACTTTTNGGTCAATCNGTNTTTCTNTTNCCNACTCCTNTGAAAGAACTTTCCGANGCAGCNCACGAAGTTGGNGCCAAAGTNATGTATGATGGTGCACATGTACTTGGATTAATTGCTGGTGGNCAGTTTCAAGANCCNCTTAGAGAGGGTGCAGATGTTATGACTGGNAGNAGTCANAAGACATTNCCNGGNCCNCAGGGNGGTTTNGTNNTNTCNNATTCATCNGATGAAAANTTTCATCGTAAANTAAANAATTCTATATTNCCNGGNACTTGCTCNTCATATCATCTNCATCATGTNGCTGGNAAAGCAGTNGCNCTNGCAGAGTTTGAGGANTTTGGGNNGCAATACGCTNAAGATATTGTNNNCAANGCTCANGCNTTAGCNGCAGCACTGGCTNCNGAAGGATTTGATGTATTAGCCGAAGACCGAGGCTATACTGCTAGTCATCAGGTATTGACACGTCATGGAGATATTGATTCAGGAGCCGGAAGAAAAGCCGCACAAACTCTCGAAAACTCTGGAATTATTACAAATATGAACATGCTACCTGGAGACACTAAAGCAATGCAACCGAGTGGTTTGAGACTTGGTGTGCCGGAGTTAACTAGGGTCGGAATGGGTACTGACGAGATGACTGATGTGGCTCGTTTCTTTGCGAGAGCATTAATTCAAAATCAAGAAACCTCTAAAATCAAATCCGATGTTAAATCTTTTAAATCGAATTTCCAGAATGTGAAATATTGTTTTGAAAGTGGCCCTGCATATCCAAATCTAGAATAATTATCTAAGGTATACTTTATGAAGAAATCTTTCATAGCAATAATATGTCTTCAGTTAAAGCATTGGCTATCCTGTTGACATTCCTAATTTTGACTCCTGGTTGCTTATCATTATTTGGAGATGATGAACCAAGTTCTGAATCAGTCAATTGTGAATTAGAGCCAAATGATCCTGCTTGTGATATTGGTGGAGAAACTGAGGATGACTGTTTTTTTAACGAAGTTTTTACAGGCGAATATTGTAGATTGATGACTTCTCCAAAAAACCTAGATTATGGTGAAGAAACATTGTTGCTTGCAGTAGGTCAGGAGATGCAAGCATTGACTCCAAGTTTTTTTGGAGATGGCCCACAAAACTGGCTCGTCAATCCAAGATTACCTGATGGAATAATATTAGATTCTGATAATGGTGTTATTTCCGGCACTCCTGAATCTGAAAGTTTGTTGACTAGTTATACAATAATTGGTAAAAATGTAATTGGATCTAGTGTTTTCATTCTAGAGATAGAAATCTTATCACAACCTCCTGAGAGTATTAATTATTCTTCAAATGAGATATTTTGTAAAGTTTCAAGAGCTTGTGGCATTAGCAATCCCTTTACTTCCGGAGGAATCATTGAAACATGGAATGTCATTCCAGAATTACCTCAAGGTCTTGAAATTGGGCCATCCGGAGAAATATTTGGTGTAGTTCAGCAACTTGGAGATAGTAATCATACTATCTCAGGCTCAAATTCGGGAGGTTCAGCATATACCGATATTAGAATAATCACCATCCATGAAGAACCTGAAAATTTATTTTATTCTAGCCATATATTTCAATGGGTTCTAGGTGAGACGATAGTTGAGTTTCCAAATATAGAAGGAGGAGAAATAATCAATTGGACAATTGAACCTCCTTTACCTGAAGGCCTTTTTTTCAATATAAATGATGGCTCAATTACAGGTTCTCCATCAGAATTACATGCTTTAAGAGAACATTATGTCACTGCTTCTAATTCGGGAGGTTCAATAACTATTAACTTCCTTCTTTCAGTGCTTGATATTTCTCCGATAAACATTCTTTATGAACCATATAATCTTGATTTGACTGTTAATGAGATTATTCCAAATTTATCGCCAACTTGGTCCGGTGGCATACCGGAAAGTTGGGAGATATACCCAAATCTCCCCCAAGGCCTCAATTTAAATTTCCAAACTGGTGAAATATATGGGACTCCTATTATCATTCAAGATACAATTTATTATCAAATATGGGCTAATAACTCCGGCGGTTATTCTACAACAATAATTGATATAACAATCAGTAGCCTGCCTCCTGACGAGATTTTCTGGATGGAATCGGAATACATACTTAGATCGAATAAAAGTATTTTAATTCCAGTAATTAATAATGGTCCAGATATTGATACTTGGGAAGTGTATCCTGAACTTCCTTCAGGCTTAATTCTGAATGATAATGGCAGTATATCGGGAATTCCTAGTTTACGAACAAATTGGGAGGAATATACAATTTGGGCGAATAATACAGGTGGTTCTGTTGGATTAAATATTTGGATTGTAGTTCATGATTTACGCGCTGATCAAAATGATTTATTGAGAGGGATGAGTGAAGCAGATTTTGGTGGTTGGCCATCCCCAATCTTACCAATTGGAGAATGGGCATTTCCAGTGGCCTTTGAATCAAGTGGGATACCAGTAGTATCCGCTTCCCATGTTGGTAAAGGAAAAATTCTAGGTTATGGACATGAAAGTTGGGTAGACTCCACAAATCATCCATTCTCACTTAGAGCCGTAGAGTGGGTATGCGGGGAAAATGCAGAAGTCGGATTAGCATATGGTTCAGGATTTGATGATTTCGAAGATAAATTAACAGATGCTGGTCACAATGTCCACCTTTCAGTAACTCCTTCAGATTTGAATGGGCTTGATTGTTTACTAGATGAGTTTTGGAATGGACATGATGATTCAGATAATAACGCTCTAGTACAATTCATGCTCTCTGGTGGAGGCCTCATAATGGGTGGTCACGCTTGGTATTGGTCCTACTCAAATTCGGATGTAGCTCACAATTATCCTGGGAATAAGATTGCCAAAGAAACGGGTCTTTTTGTATCTAGCGATTGGGGATATAATGATGTGTTTTTCCAGAACTTGCCTAATCAATACTCAACAATTAGTAATGCAATTTCCGGAGTTTTCGCTGATAGAATTGATGGAGTCGAGATGAGTTCAGAAGATGCTGCTGCTGCCTATTCTGCACTTTCTGATTGTACCTGGATAGTAACTCTCGATTATACTAATTTTTGGTCTCCTTTACGTCAACTGATGAATTTAACTGGATATACTGTAATACCTTATTCTACACTTTGGAGTACTAACGGTTACGAACTAGGCGTAGATCCTGTTTCAGATATTATCCTAAGATTAGAGGATGCCTTGATGTTCAGCCTACCTGCAGATGAATTACCAGTCCATCCCAGCCATATTGAGTTCCCTGGTGAAGTCCCTTCAAATGCAACAAGAATAACTAGAACTGTTACCGTTAATGGTACTCAAAGTGGTCTTCCTAGCAATTTCGGTTATTCCAACCCTAGAAGTTCTATCCGGATGTCAACTGGTCTCTATGCTGCTCCTGGTGAGGTAGTTACCGTTACTGTAGATGAAGAAACTTCTGATTTGGAATTTTCAATTTTGATAGGTGCTCATACCGATAGTCTTTGGAATAAAGAAATTCTCAAGCGTCATTCTAGGATATTTACTACATGGCCAGTAGAAAACTCTTCCACAGAGGTAGCTAATGCCTTTGGCGGTCCAATTTATATTCATATTCCTGCAGGTTCTGAATATGGTGAAATTAATTTGACTATTTCTGGAGCAATTAGGGCGCCGATGTTTGTATTAGGCGAAACCTCAGATTTCGAATGGATTTATTCAGAAAAAAACAACCCTGCTCCATGGGCCGAATTAGTCTCGAACAACTTTATTATGACAGTCCCTAGTTCAGAAATACGTGAATTGAATAACCCTAGCCAATTGATGAATTGGTGGGATAGTGCTTTGAATATGGAGCATGAATTGTATGGTTTTGAGCCTTGGCCCAGAGTGGAAAGAGCGGTTTTCGATGCTCAAATTTCAGTCGGTTGGATGCATTCTGGTTACCCCTTCATGGCGCATGATCTAAGTGTACCAGATGTTGTTAATCATACATATATGAGTGAAAATGGAGATTGGGGGATGTTCCATGAGTTGGGTCATAACCATCAGTGGATGCCATCAACACTCCCGGGAACTACTGAAACAGGGTGTAACTTCGCTAGCGTATATTTGATGGAAGATTTGGTTGGAATAGAAGGTCATAGCGCGGTAGATCCCGAACAAAGAGAAGCCCGAATGGAGTTTTACTTTAATGACGGTTCCAATATCTCAAATTGGTCAGTTTGGACTGCTTTGGATACATATATATTGATTAAAGAAGAATGGGGTTGGAATCCAATTACAGAAGCACTGTCAGTCTATTACGACCTCCCTTCTGTAGAAGTGCCTTCTACTGGAGATGAAGAATTCAATACATGGGTTCTGCATCTTTCTAACTCTACAGGATATAATTTAGCACCATATCATTCTGCTTGGGGATTTCCATTAACACAACAAACATTCAGTTCACTATCTCATTTCCCAGTTTGGGTCGATGACCCACTAAGAGAGGATTTTTTCTTTTATGACGCAATAATTAGAGATATTGTACCTGATAATGAAACCTCAACCTCGGTCGATATTTCATGGGAAACATACGATAATGGGACCGACACTTCATTGACCTTTTATTATGGGATTAGTGATATGGGGAATCAGGTTACTGGTTGGAATTTTAATAATAATCTGGGGGGTACATTCGTTGGAAACTTTTCAACAACAATTTCAGATTTATCCAGTGGCACTACTTATCATGGAAGAATCCAAGCATCTAATGGAGAAAATAGCGTTTGGTTCGGTCCAATAAGTTGGACTACCAATATTAATTGAACTTCCTAAGTAATTCTTCAAAAGAAATCTTAGGGATGTATTTCTCATGCCATATAGATAAAGGAATCCAAATAGATGTATGTAAAATTGTCAACAAAAATGCAGTATGGATTTCCAATCGAGGTTGATTTTGCATTTCATATGCAATAATTCCTAGAAAAATAAAATGCGCAATATATATTGTTAGAGATAGCCTTCCAGCAGGTTCTAACCATGATATTTTTTCTCCTCCAAAAGGCTCACCACCGGATGTTTCTCCACCCTCTAAAATTCTGAATAATATTACTACAAATATGCCAGATGTGAGTATAAACATGGTATTTGCTGGGAAAAAGGTTAGTATGGCATTTCCTTCTGTAAGGGCCCATGGTACTCTTTCATAAAATGAATAAATCATACTGATGAAAATTATTACTAATCCAACCTTTAAAGCCATATTTTGTTCACCTAAATTTTCTTTATCTTCATCTATTAAACTTCCTAAAAATATGAATGTCAGCCATGGTAATGCCGGATAGGTACCATTCAATAGAAGTCTCTCAACCCACCCTTCTATTCCGATTGAAGATACTCTTTCACTCCAGTAAAGATCATTTCCATTCAGATCGCCAATAATTAGGGGTGAAACCATAAATATTAGCATAATAGAAAATCTTTGTTTCTTTTTTAAATATACTATCAGAGGTCCTAATAGAGATGCTAATGCCAATAATGTTAGTACCCCCGGAGTCATCCAATCAAATCTTCCTCCTCTGTCTATAGAAAATACTGAGTTAACTAATAATTGACAAATAGTTAGTATAGTTATTCGCGGGATAATCCAATACATCCAAGAAGAAATACTATTATCTGCTAATTTCCTTCTTCTGATAGCGCTACGATATATCCCCCATCCTGAAATGGTAACAAACATCGGTGCTGCCATACCTCCTATTGCTGCAGAAATAAATGCTATTGGATCACCAACAGATATTCCTTCAGGAGGTATTATCGCAGCAGTATGAACTTGAACCATACAGAGTATAGCAATAGCTCGAATACGATCGATATACCTTAGCCTCACAACAACCCCTCTTATTCTCGGGGTAAGCGAGAATCATTGAACCCTTCGTGATGAAGGGAAGAAAAGAAAAGTTAAATTTTACTCTTCATCCTTATTCGATGACATTTTCATAACACCATTTACAGCCAATCCTAAACCTACAAGATAAACTACTAATTGTACGATATTCAAGTAACTAATTGGAGAAGGCGCATCTAGATTAGTGAATCCCATAATGCCCAAACTATCTGTCGCTCCTCTAACTCCTTCAGCATCCTCATCTCCTATTTCGCTATGAATTGCAATCTCGAAAACGGGATAAGCATCAGTGGCTCCGTCACTTAAGTCAGGGCTATCAAATCCTAACCCTCTAATATCTAATACAAATTGTAAAGTTCCGTGACCATACATTACTGCGTTAGTATTAGGTTCGACTTTCATATCTACATTTCCATTAAAATAAAGTCCTAATACACCTGGAGTTACTGAAACTGGAGATAGACTAGGAGGAATTAATTTTGATTGGATATTATGTTGAGTTGCATCTAAGACAATGCTGTGTTCAACCATTGGGATACCTTTGAATTCGACCTCATTTCCAACTACTGTTTCTGCTACTGCATATCCTCCCAGATTATATTTGAAAGAGTCATCAGAAGTACCTATTGCACCGATTGAGTTACCTAATACTGCATAATCAATACTAGAACCGACTGCTTCTTCCATTAAGCCATAATTCAGACTATCTCTGTGAGGTGCTCTCCATGTCAAATATTCTGTCATTCCATAAACTTGGTCTTCTTCGCATTCAATATCTTCTCCAAGATAAACTCCAGCTGAACTGTAATCAAAGTCACAAATTCCGTCGCCATCTGAATTAACATATCCTTGCATCAGTCTTTGTCCTATCGTATCTCCTCCAGTACTCATTACATACGCAGAGTAATCACCGGTGGACAATCCTTCAGGATAATCTTCTGAAATTGATCCATAGTATGTCTTATTTGTTTCCAGACTTGAGAAACAATTTTCAGATCCATACTGGAATTCTAATACTGCATCACAAGAACCGAATAACCATTGATCTACTGTCTGAGTTGTATAAGCCTCAGAACCTGTCTGGAATGTGAGTAAAGTAGGGACTACGATATCAACCATGAAGTTCGAAATATAGTTTCTAACAGCCTGCGCCTCTAAAACGGTAATGTCATACAAGTTGGCTACATATTCGTCATCCCAATCTGAAACAGTACCACCAGTTTCCGCACCATCTGTTCCTTGAGGAAGTGTCTTTCCACTAGCCTCTCCATACATGAACTCTGAACCAAAATCTGTGGTTGCAAGAGCATATGGGCTTTCGTATAGTACGTTCCTTACATCTTCTGCAGACATATCTATCTGTCCTTCCCATTCACCCATGTTTAGGCCCAAAGGAATATATCCTCCAGCTAGTGGTTCTTCACCACCAAATGACTGCACCCACCAATCATTAGCATTCATAGTGCCAGTGCCACCTGTAAGAATCATTGGGAAATCAGCAGGGACTCCTAGCATGCCTATCCATGCTCCTGCCCAATCAGCAATACCTAGGAGTTGCGACAAACCGATTCCATAGGTACTCATAGTATCAAAGGCATTTGATTGTGCACCTAGAAGGAATAATATATTCCCATTTAGAGGTAAACCATTGAAATCAGTTTCTTGAATAATTCCTTGAGCTAATCCATCTTCATTTATTCCGAATAATAGGAAATCAAGGGCATCTGGATTAGCAATATCTACTCCGCTGACTGTTTGTAATCTCTCTCTATTATTATCGGTAGTAGTCAAATCAGCACCTCCTCCATTACCTAAGAAATTAGTTCCTGCCAATGCATAAACTGCCCAATCAATATGTGTTCTTTCCGGTTCTTCAACATCTCCATATCCGTATAACATAGCTCTCATAGGAGTAACTGATTCGCTAGGTTCTCCCATTCCAGCCACCAACATGTGGCCGTAGTCACAAGTTAAAGCGATACACATACCAGTTGAGGGATCCACTGCATCATTCAGAATCATATCTGCAGAGGATGTAAAATCAGGATCCATAATTCCTGCACCTGAACTAGCGTTCCATGAAGAATATGCTAAACCCATTAAATAACTAGGTGCAACAGCATCTGCTGATGCTGAATCCATACCTGCATCTTGCATTCCTGCAGAAGCTTCTTCTAAGCTATCTTCCGTATCTTCAGCGGACCAAATACTTGGTGCTAAACTAGAAAGTTCCAGAATCATCATATTGGTAGCGAATCCTGCTTTAGCGAAAGGCTCTCCATATTCGAAACCAACAGCGCCAATAGCAGCAATACTTTGTGCTGTCCACAAAATATTAACATTTCTGAAATCATTTGTTCCTGGTACTGAATCATAAATTTCTCCTACCTCTCCCATAGTTCCATCTCTATCTTCCCAAGTACATCCTTCACACCATTCGAATACTTCATATTCAGAGTAAGTCATAGTACCTTCTTGATCATTCCATTCTAGAATTTCTTTATGTGATGTGACATTATAAATCCATGGTCCAACTTTAGTATATGCATTCGAAGGGTCATCGCTTGATAATGCATCAATATCAGTTAAATTATATCCGAAATATACTTTTTCGGATGTTGATGTAGCCCATTCTTCATCAAAATCGGCTTCTTCATCGTAAGCATCAGTAACTTGTTGTGACATCCCATCGGAAATTAATCCATCAAATGTTGATGTAATCAACGTCGCATTAACTGCAACTAGCATTATACCTATCACTAACATTGTACTTGCACTATTCTTTTTCATCTGGTCTAACATGATGCTCACTCAGTATCTATACGAAAGCGTTAAGGAAATAAGTGTTACAGTGTAAACTTAGTGTATTTTTTTTCACCAATATGTTATTTTTGTGCTAAATTATTCATTTTTATTGTAATTCTAGTTACATTTGTCATAATTAGGAGCAAATTATAGATTAATTTTCTTGTGTGTTAGATAATAAGGTTCATTTCTGAAGCGCATTCGAGTCGTTCCAAGGACCCGTAGCTCAGTTGGTTAGAGCGCTCGGCTCATAACCGAGCGGCCATCGGTTCAAATCCGGTCGGGTCCACCATTTTTCCGCTAAAATAATTGTTTTTTAGAATATATTGATTTTTTTCAAGAACTCTTCTTTCAACATTATTTCATGCTCTAATAGTGAGAACCCTAAAATACAGTTTCACACGGGATTGGTTGTATGACATCTGCCCGCTCCGTAAGACCAGTCCTAATATTACTGGCAGTTTACTTTCTAAGTATGTGGGCAGGAGCAGCCGCAGTCCATGCTCAAGGAGTGACTCCTGATGTTACTCTAACTTGCGATAATCCACAAGCAATTGAGACATATCCAGGTTCAACTCGTACATCAATCGTTAATTGCGACCTCTCCAATCCATCAGCACACCAAGTAAAGGTCGAAATGGTAATCCAGTCAGGAGCATTAGTTAATGCTGGACCTGCTTCATTGACAGTAGGCACAGGAATGACTACTGCTTTCCAAGTTATTCTGAGAGGAGACTTACAGATGAGTGAAGGGCAACATCAGGTCTCAATCACAGCTACAGTTACGCAAGCTAATGGAGTAAACTATCCGGCTGGAACTCCTACGACCTACAAAGTATTGGCTGTAGTTAAGCAATTCAGCAGATTAAGAGTTGCTTCAGAACTAGCATTCATACAATTAAGGCCTAAAGTCGACTATATGGTTACATTTGACGTATACAATGACGGTAATGCATTAGATCGAATGAACATTGAGGTTGCCAACTATGACGAACTAAATGACGAAGGATTCACACTCAGTCTTCCTCTAGTCAATGTCGAGATAGAATCTAAATCGCCTCCTGAAAAAGTTAGGGTTCAAATTAGAACTCCTAAGAACCAAGGTTGGACAGATAAATATTACAATTTACAGTTTAAAGCAACTTCCGATTATTCTGTACGGACAGAAGGAATTCCTAATTCTCAAATCCAATCAGTTACTCTTTACATTCGTGGAGTTTATCTCCCTGGTTTCGAACTTATTGGCACTACAATGATTACAGCTCTAGCGGCGGCAGCGATTGCGGGAAGATTCAGAGTATACGATAATGATGACGAAGATGATGATGGTGATGGAGAACTGAGAGTTCTTGAATCTCGTTTGTTTTAATTATCAATAAAATAGCGTTTTCTTTGCTCCATTAGTCAACGGGTTGATAACCAATTATTTGTCGTCACATATTAAGAGGCGTCTTAGATGGCAGATGGTGGACTACTAAAGAAAGCGATGGAACAAAAAACTGAAGATGTTATCGAGGCCGATATAAAATTCGAATCTGATGTTAAAAGTTCAGAAAATTTGTTATCAAAATTAGGTTCTAATGGTATGAAATTAGGTTTGTTCCTAGCATTAATTGGTCTAATTTCTGGCTTTATAACAGCTAATCCTCAACTCCAGCAAGAGTACTCACTTGCAATTTTCTTACCGATCTCTATATTATCTGCTTCATTCTTCTTTTTATGGACTTCTTTAGATCGAAAAATGACAGGAGTTTTAGCAGTCTTTTGTGTACTGTTACTAGCAACGCCTTATGGGATAACTAGTTTGAATAGTTCTAGTCTAACTATTGTTGACGATGAATTATCGGATGATGCATCACAAATTGTCTTGAAGGTTAGAGAATCAGGTTCTTTGTTTGGTTCTGCTGGCGGCTCTGCTGACATTACTATCAATTATGGTGGTGAAAAAGTGTGGAGCGGAGAAGTCTCTTTCTCAGTTGATAGAGAAGATGGCATAGGAAGCTATGGTCTTGTTTCCCTTAATGTGATAGACTTTTATTCAGGTAATGCGGATGATAATAATCAATATGTTCTAAAATTTGTTTCAGGGGACTCCGATCTATCATATATCTTAACTGATTCCTCATTACAGAGAACAGTTACTGAGGCACAAGGGGACGCATTAGGTTCGATTGGCACAGATGCAGATTGTGATGACCATGAAGACGGATGTATACTTGGTATCGGGCTAAGAACATGGTCAGGTATTGATTCCACAGGTACAAATCGCCCTACTGGTATTATTCATGCCGACTATAATGTTCAAGCAACTCTGTACTATGAAAATATTGATTCTTCCAGTATATCGATTGACTACCCTGAAGTTAGTGTGATTAATGGAGAAGCTACATGGGATTCAATGAATGGTGTTTATGGTTCCGGAAATCTGGCTAATATTGGTGATTTTGGTTCTGAACTAATGCTTGATGGTTCGATTGAAGATCCGGTTATTGGTATGCAGTATATCCCTGTAGATGAAATGGAAATTAGTGACTACGGATGCTATATATTTGAAGTGGTAACTTCTCAAGAAGATCCTTGGTCGACTAGCAATGCTCAAACTAGTTTGACCTATTACGAATACACTGAGTCCGAAAAAGAGGTGACTTCCGGTGGTGGTCAAGGAGAATCCAAAGAAGAATTTTGGGAACAAGTTAATTCTTGTTAATTTTATTCTTCAACATTGAATCTTTGATATACCTCATTTGTAGTTTGAGTTACTCTGATGAATGTAGTGCATTTAGGTAAATCTTTGATTCTACGCGCACCAACGTAAGAGCATGCAGAACGTACTCCTCCAAGAATTGCCTGAATTGTTACAGAAAGAGGCCCTCTATATGGGACTCTAACTTCTTTCCCTTCCGGTGCTCTATGTTTAGCTACTTCGCCATAATGTGTTTCCATTGCTTTAGATGAGGACATACCATAGAATGATTTGTACATTTTCCCATTCTTTCCTTCTACTACTTCGCCACCGGATTCATCATGGCCTGCAAACATACCTCCAAGCATTACAAAATCTGCCCCCGCAGCGAATGCCTTTGCCACATGTCCTGGTGATGAACAACCTCCATCTGCCATTACATGCCCTCCAAGACCATGTGCAGCATCAGCGCATTCAGCAATGGCACTAAGTTGGGGGTAGCCAACTCCTGCTACTTTCCTAGTAGTACATACAGAGCCAGGGCCTATCCCTACTTTGACTACATCTGCGCCAGCAAGAATTAGAGCTTCAGTCATTTCTCTAGTAGCGACATTACCTGCAATGATAATTTTTTCAGGAAAATTCTCCCTAGTAGTTCTCACGAAATCTAGAAAAACTTCTCTGTAACCGTTTGCAACATCAATACAAATGAATTTAATTTTTTCATTGGTTGCCATTTTTCTTTTTAACAATGTCAGACTTTCTTCTGTAGAACCACATGTCGCAGCAATAAAGTTCGGGTCAACGCCATCATCCCATGCTGAAGCATATTCTCTAGTTGCATAGAATTTTTGTAGACATGTAATCATTTTATGTTGTTGTAAAATTTTAGATATTGAAAACAATCCAGTGGTATCCATATTCGCAGCAACAATTGGCACGCCAGACCAAGTTGTATTAGAGTGCCTAAATTTAAATTCTCTTTCTAATGTGACATCTGATCTAGAAACCAGTGTACTGCGCTTAGGTCTTATTAGTACATCTTCAAAGGTTAGCTTAACATCTTGCTCTACACGCATCCGAACCTTACTACGCCAATGAAGGGGTGCTTAAGACTATTATTGTATATTAGAGAGTTTTTTTTGGTGCTCGTGCCGGGATTTGAACCCGGGTCGAAGCCTCGAGAGGGCTTCATGATGGACCACTACACTACACGAGCCTTGTAAGTCCTCGAGTTTACTTTCATTTAAGAAAAGAGTGGCTTGAGAAGTATAATACAACAGTTTCACTTTCACTTTTAGTTAGGCCCCTCTAATGTTTATTCATATGCTAAAGTTCAAACCACGAATCATGAGCATGAGTATGAATAGACAACCATCAGTGATTTACAGGAAAAAACCAGAGCCATGTAAAATAGTGACTTTTTCCAGTCTAAATAAGACTGACTCTGGTGATAAAAAATCAGTCAATGAGGCAATAGTCAATTTTGATGGAAATATTTCATCGGATTCATGGATGCCGATCTCAATAAAATCAAAGAATATTGAAGTTAGTACCACTGGATGGGAAGGATTGATAACGAGATACAACCAATCAAAGTTAGAAATAATTGAGGTGGCTTAATGTCAAAAACAAGTCGTTTAAGGAATGAAGTTGAAACATATCTTAATGAAAATAACTCCGCTAACACGGTTGAAATATTTGACCATTTGAATAGTCGTTTTAAGTGGGGAGCTACTATGAATCAGGTCGGTAATATATTGGCTAAAGATAATAGATTTGAGAAAATAGGTCATGTTCGAGGGCAATTTAGAGGCAGTACATATACGGTCTGCATATGGTCACTAAGCGCTCAAATTGTGACTGTATGAGCTCGTAACGGGGAAGGACTCAAGTTAGATGACTTGGTAAAATCATCATGAGTGTGCGGTCTAGTGTTGGTTCATGGTTTACATTATTCCGATTTGGTAATTCTTTAACTGGTCTCATAGGCGTAATTTTTGGTTCATTGTTAGCCTTAGATCAAATACCAACAGGGGATTTAGCATCTATAACCATTCTACATGGGTTATCTGTTTGGGCATTTATGTGCTCTTGGAATGCATTAAATGACATCTTAGATGTTGAAATTGATAAATTAAATCAACCCAATCGGCCACTTCCTAGTGGTGATATTTCTCTTAATAATGCTAAAATTCTAACCGCTATTTTAATGTGTTTTTCATTATTTTGTTTAGTTTATGCAGGTTATATATCATCGTCAATCGAAGAAGGTTTTGAAAACTGGGCTCCATCAATCTTGATATGGTTACTTGCTATTTTCCTTCTAACTAATTATGAATCCTCAAGTAATTATAGTTTAAAACTTAAAGATAGAGGTTTACCCGGTAATTTTGCCATTAGTTTATCCGTAGGGATGGTAATTTTATTTGGAGCAGCAGGTGTTTTTGAGCCTACCGAGCCTCGTGTTCTTTCATTATTCTTTATTGGTCTTTCATATAATTTAGCCAGAGAGATAGTAAAGGATATCGAAGACATGGAAGGAGATGAGGGTAGAAATACACTTGCTATGAGGATAGGCGTAGAAAAAGCTAGAGTTCTAGCATGGCTGATATTGTTATTAACAATGGTTTCAATATTAGCGCCATTCGCATTAGAAATATTCCCTGCGATTCATCTACTATTGATAATTCCAGGACTTATGACTATATTCTTAGTCAAGAGAAAGTTAGCATATGCTGAAGATCGAAATGCACAGAAATTGATTAAAAAATCTTTACAATTGACCCTCTTAGGATTTATAGTCAGTTCATTAATATAAATCTCTATATGCTTCCCAAGCAATAGGGTTACACATGTATGTCAGAAGTGACATCTGGGCCCACATTCTATTCTCTGCTTGATCGAAAACAATGCTATTCTTTGAATCAATAACTCCGTCAGTTACTTCTTCACCTCTATGGGCTGGTAAACAATGCATAAACAAATAATTATCATTTGCATTTGAAACAAGTTCTTCATTTACTTGGAACCCTTGGAACGCTTCAAATTTATTTTCTAAATGCTCTTCACCCATCGAAACAAAAATATCTGTGTAAATAACTCCTGCATCACTTACTGCTTCAATTGGGTCATTTGTTGCGACTACCTTTGCTCCTGTTTTGTTACCTATTTCTACAGCCCTATCAACCACTTCTTGATTAGGTTCCATTCCTTCGGGTGTCGCATATTTCACATCATGACCTAGAATAACTCCTGCAAGCAATAAATCATGAAGGACGTTATTCCCGTCACCTACCCATGAAATATGTCCATTTAGATCTTTTTTATTTTCTGTTATAGCCATTAGGTCTGCAGCTGCTTGGCATGGATGGTGCATATCAGATAATGCATTAATTACTGGTACGGATGCACTTTCTGCTAGTAACTGGGCATCAGAATGTTTGAAACATCTGTAAGTGATACCGTCTAGGTATCTAGATAGTACAGCGGCTGTGTCTGAAACAGACTCACTTTTTCCTAATTGAATATCATTAGATAATAATGTTAGAGGTTGACCTCCTAATTTATTCACTCCTACTTCGAATGAAACTCTTGTTCTAGTAGATGGTTTTTCATATATTGAACCAATTGTCATTCCTTCCAAAGGCTTGAATCCATCAGCCATTTCATTATCATTTTTTAGGTTAATTGCCCAATTAATTATTTCAGGTAAATCATCCTTAAAATCATCAATAGCCATTAAATCTTTTTTTTCATAGTTCATGTTCAATATCTCCTTGAAAACCATCTCTCGAGTCTGCCATGCCTCCGAAGAGAGATTGTGCGAATGTGAGCACATCTGCTAATCCATCCTCTTCTTCACTGGACAAAGGTATTAATCCTGGTTGAATTGATGCATGTTGCATCATTCTTAGTTGCCCTATTGCAAATTCTGCTCTTTGCCCGGTGTGTGCTTGCTCAAGGCTCTGAGCAGCAGATTCTTCGTATAGGGCCGCTTCTAAAACATCTAGGTTTTCACCCCATTCGATGATTTTCTCTAATATTTCAGGTTCTAGTAAATCAGACTTTGATAGGAAATTTGCTGTAGGTAGGCCTAATCTAAAATGTACTATAGAGGACAATAACATTTGTGACACAAATCCGCTGGGGGTTTGTGACAACATTGGGTCGAATAGAAATATCAAACAAGCTCTTCCTTGCCCTATTACTTGCACTAGATGACTAGAGGCTTCTCTAAATGCAAAAAGTTCAACTTGACCAGGTGTATCGACAACTAAAATATCTCCTGAGATGCCTTCTATTTCTTCAAAGACATCTTCTGCCTGAGCTGCTACAAGATCTGCTGCAAGAATTTGTGCGCCATTTGGGCCTAAGTCATATTCAGACATAACGTCAGATAGAGAGATTAAATCTCGCACATCAAATTCTGGATCATAATGTACTCTCTCTGCCCCTGGGTCCAGATTAATAGTTAGAGCATCCACTTCTAGAAATCTTGCCCAGCGTTGAAAAGCAGTAACCAAAGAACTCTTTCCAGCACCTGCAGTACCGACGACAAAGATTACTGGCGGGGCTGTCGCGTCTTGAGCACTCATGTTGGGTCCTGAGACAATTAATTATTCAACCATTCGTATTGTTAATGTTTGAATATCTTTGACAAGGAATGATTAAACCAATCTAACCCACGTCTTAGTTCAACTCGCACGGTGTATTTGGCATGTCTGATGATTTACCTATTCCCTCCTTTCCTTCAAAAGACTCTGATTTACCCCCTCCACCTCCAGAATTAATTGAAAATAAAATTAGTACTGATGGGTCCGAAGAATCTTTTGAAGATATTAAAAACTCAATAGATAATATTCTTTCAGAGGTTTCTGAATTTCCACCTCCTGGTTTAGATATACAACCACCTCCTCTCCCTCCTGGTTTGGATATACAACCTCCTCCTCCTCTCCCTCCTGGTTTGGATATGCAACCTCCTCCTCCTCTCCCTCCTGGTTTGGATATGCAACCTCCTCCTCTTCCTCCTAGTTTAGATGTTCAAGAAACAATCCAAAAATCCAAAGTTATTTCTAATGATTCAATAACAAAAACTTTTGAATCCGAGAAAAAATCATTATCCGATAAGTTAGCGGTATTTGACCTTTCGGAAAATGAAAATTTGTCAAATGACAACGAAATATCAAGTGATGAAAATGAAACTTCTAATTCAGTTTCTCCACATCATTTACGTCCTTCGACAGAAGTTGATTCTATTCCTGGAGATAAACTAAATGCAATACTTAGTGAGAAAGAGATCTCTTTAGTTAATGCCGACGGGAGCCCTCTNAAACAAACNATTGATGGAGANTTGATAATNAAAAACCCCAGTAAAAAACATCGNGCATGGGATATTGAGGTTGAATTATCCAANACTGCNTCAACAGATNTAGGNGGNAANACAGTNACTGTNAGNGAGTTAGAAGCNACAGAAGTNACTACGATACCATATAGTTCAAATGGNCCTAGNATGATNAATNTTAGAGAAATAATTGATACNGAATCNGAAAGAGAACAGGAAGCNAGTCTTTCATTAGTANTNTCANATAATCCTCAAGAAGTNCTAATNATGATAGAAATTGANAATATTTCCAATGTNTCNTTAACNGATGTNACNNTAANNCGTAATTTTNCNNCTAATTTTCAAATTCCAANNTCTCCNGAGTATTNAATCGAAGAAAATNCNGTAATTTGGGAAATTGGNCGGATGTCAGTTGGTGAAAANAGGAAATTATCNATACTGNCAAATGTNTTGATTAATTCNGTCGAAAAAATNCCNGCAGGTTCNTCNGAAGTNANNTACAAGGCNGAATCNACAGTTTCTAGAATTNGNTTTGAGNATGTTTCAAGTTCAGGAAGACANTTTTCTTATGTTAATGCGATNGAAGATGATCGTCCAGGAGTNTGGCATTGTAAATGTGTTTTTGAAAATAAATCTTCATTCGTAGTTTCGCTTTCAGGNGCTTCTGTAAGGTTAGTAGGTCGTGATTCNCCAATACTAGATCTTTCAGATTTAAGGCAAGATATCCCACCNGAGGGGAGTTGGGANTCNATGGAAAAGAGAGTGGAATCAGATGACCAACCAAGTTTCACNCAAGAAGTTAGNTATTCTATTTTACCNNGAGTATCAGTTCAATCATCCGGTTCAATAACGATATCTGAACAAAATTTATCTATTCTAGATGCACAAATTCTAAAGAGATTTGATATCTCAAGAATTAAGTCATATGTTTCATCAGATTTAGAAGCAACAATTACGATAGAAAATACCGGTTCAGCAACAATTAATGTAATGAGAATTATAGATGACATACCAGGCATATTCGTGCCCCCTTCTCTTGAGAAGGTACATNTAGAAATTGAAGGTTTAGATTTGAGCGATGAGCAATATCGTATAGAGGTAATTAATGGCAATCAAATTGAAGAGAAACTTATCTCTCCTGATAATCCTGGGCATGCTTTGAGGATTACAGTAGGGACATCTTCAAGGTTAGGTCTTAAGCCTGGGAAAACCTTGATCATAAGGTATCCTCTTCACGCACCCGACCCATCTCCGAAAAATGAATTGTTAGCTGCCCCTATAAGGTCTGATTTTAGTATGGAGCGATTTGGCCCGGTTGCAACTAGAACAGTCGATAGACCTCCCGTGGTCAGAGTAGTCCATCGCAGAAGGAAGATTAGTACAGGTAAAGAGGTGTTTCCTGGTGGCGGTGCGGGGCGTTATGAAATTTTACTAATGTTCCATAATACTTCTGATTCGGCCCTTGATGACTTAGCTTTGCACGACATAGTTCCAGGGACTTTTTCCATAGAAAATTCATCCGTTAAATCTTCAGTCAGTGGTGAAAAAGACTCATCATTTACAAAAGAATCATCAAGAGATGGGAACAAAGTCACATGGGCGATTGGTAGAATTGAGATTAATGAGCGAATAGAAGTATTATATGAAATTCAGGGAGATACTGAATCTGAGTACAAGGTATCTGATGCCCAAGATTTTCATGGTGCAACATTTGGAAAGGAGGTAGATGATGAGCCCAATGTCCCAGAATGGGCAGATAAGGTGTCACAGCCAAATTTAATTTCAGTTCCAATATCGAAACCAGTAAAAGAAGTGGTTGATTTAGATAATAATCTCTCTGAAAAATCAGTTAAAGATGAATCAGTAATTAATTCTAATGATTCTTCATCTGAAAATAATATTGGAGAGGTTTCAGAAAATCAAACTCTTTGTCCTATTTGTATGTCTGAATCCGAGAAAGGAGCATCAACNTGCCTAGTTTGTGGATATTCTTTCAAGTAATCAATGTTGAAAATAGAAGTAACCTAACCGAAGTATTCATTCAATGTGTATGAAGCCAAGGAGTCATGGTGGATGCTGGCCCCAATGGTAACGCCCAACCTGCTGGCATGGGTTCAGCAATGTTACCTATGCTTTTCCTTCTCTTGATGATGATGTCATTGATGATGTTTCCGGGAATGAGAAACTCTCTCTCAGATGGTGCAGGTACTGTGATTGAACCATTCCTTTTCGGAACTTTAGGATTAGAACAATTTTTCGTACCAACAGTATTTATCCTTGGGTCTAGTATAATGATTGTAAATACAGTAATACGTTCATTTTTCATGGATCCCTTGAAACAAGCTCATCACAGCCATCGTAGTAAGCAAATCAGTCAGCAAATGCGCGAAGCAAGAATGTCTCGAGATACTGCCAAAATCGATAAGATGCAGAAATTACAGATGGAAATGATGCCTGAACAGATGGCTATGCAAGGTGCTATGATGAAACCGATGATGTTTACAATGATTTTCATTATTGGTATTTTTAGTTGGATGGCTGATACAGTAATTGATTTTAGGGTTGATTATGTTAGTTTACCTTGGCA
>NYXJ01000051.1 GCA_002685315.1 Methanobacteriota archaeon | reverse complement strand
GCTGCGATGAAAGCTCTTCGGAGATATTTGCCAGAAATCGACTTAGATGAAGAACAGATACCTGCTGAAGTACTTGAGAAGATGGAAGTTAGAATGTCAGATTTCAAATTAGCGATTAAGGAAATTGAGCCCAGTGCCTTAAGAGAAATTTTCCTTGAAGTTCCTGAAGTTAGTTGGGATCAAGTTGGTGGATTAAAAGAAGTTAAAGAGAGATTGAAGGAAAGTATAGAATGGCCTCTAACTAAGCCTGAAATGTTTGAACATTTTGGTATTAATCCTCCAAGAGGAATAGTTCTTTTCGGAGCACCTGGGACGGGTAAGACATTAATTGCAAAGGCGATTGCCAATGAAGCAAAGGCCAATTTTATTACAATAAAAGGCCCTGAATTGATTTCCAAATGGGTTGGTGATTCTGAGAAAGCAGTCAGAGAATTATTCAAAAAAGCGAAACAGTCAAGCCCTTCAATAATTTTCTTAGACGAGTTTGAAAGTATTGCAGGAGTTAGAAGAAGTAATTCCGGTGAGGGTTCCGATGTGATGAATAGAGTAGTTAATCAATTACTAAGTTCAATGGATGGTGTAGAATCTATGGAAGGTGTAATAGTNGTTGCAGCAACTAATCGTCCAGAAATGATNGATCCTGCATTACTAAGAAGTGGAAGATTCGAAAGAGTACTTCATATNCCTCCTCCAGATGTNGATTCAATTAGAGCAATTCTTAAGATTCATTCNGAACCAATGCCTCTTGGNAAATTCAAAATTGAGGATTTGGCTCCACAGTTGATTAATTATACTGGTGCAGATATTGAAGCNATTTGTAGAGAAGCCGCTTTNATTTCAATGNGAGCAGAGAAGAAAAGTGTNTCTAAAAAGCACTTTGAAGAAGCNATTAATAGAGTCCGTCCTACAATTACTGATGAAATGATGGATTANTACAANAGGATGGAAGGAAGATTNACTAGTGGACTTGAGTCAGTAAGACGTAATTCTGAGGTNCATTCAGGAATTGAATCAGCTTGAGGGAAATAAATGCCATTAACATTCGGTCGAGAAATAATTAATCGTGAAGTTCATGATAGTGCGGATGATAGATTAGGAATTGTTACAGATTTTACTATCGATATTGAAAGTGGCCATATAACCAATATCCTTGTCATGATTGAACTAGACATAAATCCTCAACTTCTTCCCTGGCCCACGGTAAATGGGCTTTTATCGGTTCCAGTTGAAGAGATAGACAGTGTTGGCAAGGTAATCAAACTGTCAGAATAGTATGATGCATAACCGTTCATCCGTTCACAACCGTCTTAAGTCGAAGTTCAGGCTCGATATTTGTCATATTGACTAGGTGGGGTATAGGATGGCCAATTTTCGCGACTATACTCGAAGATTAACGACCCTAAAAGCGCGCCGAAATATGTTAGTGGGTGCTTTTTGGATTTTACTAATACTCCTAATTTCTACTATCGCAGCGACATATGTTACCGACGGTCAAACCCAACAATCAGCTTATGGTGATGACTGGAATGACCTTGGTCTATTTAGNGAAGAAATAAACAGAATGGGGGTTGATACTACTGCATTGGTATCAAGTCCTCTTTTATTGAGTGAAATAGACCATCCCGAAGAAGCTATTTTNATAATTTCAGGTGTTGAGAAGGATACTATTTCACTACCNAGATTTACTGGTGACGAAAATGTGATAGAACTTTCAGAAGGTTCAGGATACACAACTTCAGAGATACTTGCCATCGATGAATTTGTCGAAGCAGGTGGTACAGTACTATTGATGGATGATAAAGGATATTCTTCAACTTTAGCAGAACAGTTTGGATTAGAGTTTTCNGGACATACANTGTATGATGGAGANGCATATGCTACAGAGTTAGATTACAATTTCATATGGGTGAATACGACTTCTGCATTCAATTTCACCACTAATTCTGGNTCTTTATCAAGTATTCATCCATGTCTCAGAGATACTGATANAGATGGTTTTATTGATTTATTAGACACTGACCCTTATGATATTACTACATTTCCNGCAGGAATTACTAGAGAAGATGCCGGACTATGNTCGCANAGATGGATTTCNGAAACACAATGGGATTTTTCAGAAAATTATAATTTATTAACAAACCAGCCATCTGCATTTAATGCGGGTTCTTACAACCCAGTTGAAAATAGATATGACATTGGTAAGTCTACGCTTGATTCNTACTTAGATACTAATGATGATGGCAACCTTACGATTGGTTCTTCCGCTTTTGGTATTGATGGAGATGAAGTAGGTCCATTTGCAGTTTATGTCCGTTACTGTGCAGATCGATTGTGTGTCGGTGCAGACTCAGGAAGGGTACACTTTGTTGCAGATGGTTCAATATTAACTAACTCATTATACGATGACGCATTCTACTCAGGGGTGGATGATGTTGTCCCTTCAAACGATAACAGAAAGTGGGCATTAGATGTAATTGCCGAATCTTTACTGATTGGAAATTCTAGTGCTAAAAGTTCTTCCAATGCAATTGTTATTTTTGATGAATCTAGACATCAACAGCCTACATTGTTTGGAGATACATACAATTTAATGTATTATCTATTAATTTACTTTACTAATGACTGGATGGCTATGTTGCTACTTTTCCTTGGTTTATTTATTACTTTAGAAGCAGTTCTAATCCGTAAAGAGGATCCTGAGAATTGGCGCCATGTATTTAGAATAATATACTATGGATTTGGTGATGCTAGAAGGTACGAGTATTATCAGAAGCCAGAAAAAATAAGGCAGGTTTTATTGACAAGAATTAGAAATTTAAATACACTCTCAAGAGAAGAATTTGACGCACTTCCTGCTGCAGAGTTACAAAGAATGATTGATGATCAAGTATTAACTAAATTCATATTTGAAGATCGCAGGTACAAACCAGATGAATTGGTTGGTATAGTTAAGAGAATCAAAGAGTGGGGTTCAACCAGTTCTGAGGAGGAGGTCGAATATGTGGACTCGTAAAGCGGCTATCCTTCTCACAAGTGGAATAAGCTTAATTTTGATAGGTATGATGATTTCAAACTTCCAACTGATGATTGTAGGTTTGACTTTCATATCATTTTTAGCAATTAATGGATGGGTTGAGGGCCATTCAGATTTAGTAATTAAAAGAGATGTTTCAGCAGTTAATGTTTACAAAGGAGACGACATTAATGTTGTATTAACTATTACAAATAACTCATATCGTCGTACACAGCAGTTAGAGGTTTTTGATAATGTACCTCATGAGATGAAAATGAGAAAAGGAATAAATTTAATGAGAATGAATCTAGGTCCTGGACAGACTGCGACAATCCGCTACACAGTCCGTTGTCCATTAAGAGGTCACTACACAATAGGGCCAACGTCTATCAGGTACAGAAATACATTCAATTTATTTGTTTCTGAAACTAGCGTTGGCGATAGATCAGATATTACTGTATTCCCTCAAGTTAGAGATGTAGAAGAGGCTTTGATTCGGTCAGATGTGCCGAAAATGTATACGGGAGCTACAACGCTAAAAACACCTGGTCAAGGTATGGAATTTTATGCCTTGAGAGAATATTTCCCTGGCGACTCTTTCCGTTCAATTAATTGGAAAGCTTTTGCTAGAACAGGGGAATTAATGGTAAATGAGAAAACCAGAGACGCAGTAACCGACGTTTTCATTATTCTTGACACTCGTGATGTAGCAAGAATTGGCACAGTTCTAAAGAACCCTTTAGAAATGGGTACTGTAGCAGCAGCATCAATTGCTAACTATTTCATAAAGAGAAGAGATTCTGTATCCTTGGTTACCTATGGTGAAAGAATGGATTTTCTTCCACCAGAAACTGGAGATAAGCAGCATTATAAAGTTCTAAGTCAATTAGCTGCAGTAGAATCGAAAGGTAGTATGCCTTTGCAAGCAGTGACTAATGCCCTATCTCCACGAATCTCTCGAGGTTCTCCTGTATTTATCATTAGCAGCCTCGAAGGAGACGGTACAACTTTGTCGGCAATTAGAAATCTTTCAGGTAAGGGCCATGAAGTAATTGTTTTATCACCCAGTAGTATTGATCTTGAAAGGCTTGTAAGTAGGATTCCAAGAATGGCCTATGAGGTATTAAAACTAGAAAGACAGAATCGATTAACAGCGATTTCAGGTTACGGTGCTAAAGTAATAGACTGGACACCCAGTGTTGAATTATCTCAAGCATTATTACAAATCAGGACTGTATAGAGGTGAATTAAATGGCAATGGATGTAGTACCAGAATCAAAAACTCTCCATATCACAAAATTACGTTTTAGATGGCAAGTGCTACTATTACAAACTCTATCTACAATTTCACTATTATTATTAATGCGTAAAATGAGTGAATTGTATGGCGAATGTTCTGAGAAGTTTGTCGCAAATTCTGGAACTGATGGGTGGTGCCCAGCATATGAACATACCAGAGGATTGAGATGGATGGATTCCAATGGTAATACAATTCTCCCTGATTTTATTACTGGAATCAATGAAACCGGTTCTGACGCATTTACTATTCCTTTACTCCTTTGTTTTGTTTTGACCATATTATGGGTATTTGTCCAAACACGTGGTGAAAGATTACAGCTAATTATCAAAAGAATATTTAGTGCAATAATGGCATCTTGGTTCCTTCTTCCATTTCTTATTTCTTGGTTGATAGGGATGGTCTCAAATGGTGCCTATCTACCAATAGGAAACGCCGACGACCAATATAATCATATTAATTTAGTAATGGCACCATTTGAATTTTTCTTTGAGTTAGTATTCTTTGGAATAGTTTTCGCTCCTATTCTTGTAGGCTTAATGGGCATTTGGGGTTTGTCGAAAAGAATGATTACTTGGGCTACTGGGTACTTTTTGATGATAATTGGCATCCATGCAATGTTAACATTTGAAGGAGTAACTTCAGCAGTAGATGTTGGTTTGAAACCTCTATCTGCCCAGATTGGTGAAGCAACATTATTTGGAGGTTTAATATCTCCATTAGGATTTGATTTACTGACTGTGGCCATACTAATATTGGTATTCTTAGAATCAGGATTAGCAGTAATAACAAACCTAGAATATACCTCAATACTTCCTGAAGCTTCAAAGAAGGATTCAGAGTATATCAATCAATTTAATAACATCATTAATGGGCATTTAATCCATTTATTCAGCATAATGATTGTTGTAAGTTTAACTACTGCAATCGCTCTTGAATTTGATGATTTCTTGATTTCATTTGTTGGCATCCTGGAAGGTTCTCAGTGGTCAGGCCAAGTAAAAGAATCATTGGAATTACAGTTAACCTATGGTAAAGTAATTTCAGCGTCATTATTCATGATTGTCGTTGCAGGGGGACGATTTGTAATTCCTTGGCAAAGAATCACCGGAGTGATCGAAACAGGTCTTTCAAGAATAAAGAATTAACTCAGTCGTAAAATTTTGTGGAAAGCACCCCAGAAAATAATAATCACTATCAATTGAACAATTACTAACATAAAATTATTCGCGATGTCGACTAATTCTAATAATTCTATTATCTGTTCTTGGAAAAAGATAGTCATAATAATAGTACTGAGAACTAAGAAACGATGTAACCATGGCCCAAATTTACTCGCTATGTTTTCTTTTTGATTGGGTAAAGGCAGTGACCCATTCATGCCCCTATCAGGAGCACCTAGGTCATCAATCCATCGATTAATCACTATCCTTGACTCGTTGGGTTCAAGCGCAGAATACTTGACGACNCATCATGAACNGCGGGCTCTCAATACAATCTTGTAGTCAATGTAGAGANCCGTCCATTCTTTTTCAAGAGTATAGTGGTCAACATTTGTGTGGNAANCATCTNGCATTGTCAATAAGGAAACGAGTNGCNAAAGAAATACGCTTACAAATAGATTTACCTAAAGATGCTCGACATGCAGACGGTACACCTTTCAAAATCTTTGTAGCGATTTCAGGTGGTAAAGACTCAGCAGTGTTGCTCAGTATGCTTGTCGATATTATAGGTCAAAGAAGAGATGTAGAAATTATCTCTGGCTGTATTGATGAAGGAATAGATGGGTATCGCTCTCCATCACTTGAATTGGCAAGAGAACTTGCTAAATCTCTAGATATCAAATTTGAAACATTATCTTATGAGGAAATTGGCTATGATAGAATGGATAATGTGGTAAAGAAGATGGACATAATTGGAGAAAACAATCCTGATGCCAAGGGTATGATGCCATGTTCTTATTGTGGTGTTTTTAGAAGACAAGGAATTAATGCTTTAGCAGAGAAAGTTGGAGCAGATATTATGGCTTTAGGGCATAATCTAGATGATATGGCTCAATCAATAGTAATGAATTTTCAGAAAGGTAATATTGAGAGGTCAGTAAGATTAGCTCCTCATACTGATGACCCAATTGAAGGACTTGCTCCTAGAGTAGTTCCTTTACGTTGGATTCCAGAACAAGAAATTCATGCCCATGCTATTTTTTCTAAATTACCTATTCATCATGGAGATTGTCCACATGCACCAGGTGCAATGAGGCAATTAAGTCGTAGAATTATTGCTGATATGGAAACAATGACACCAGGTTCTAGGCATGGATTATTACATTCATTAGATCAAATTCGTAAATTATACAAAGAAGTTAATCCTGTTAAATCAGAAATAAAGAATTGTAAGAAATGTGGCGAAATTACTAGTAGAGAAATATGTCAGGCTTGTACAATGAAACGATGGTTGGAAGAAAATTAAATTATATAATCTACAATTTCATCAATATTTTGATTCTTTCCACAATAAAAGCATCTTATCTTCATAGGTTCTGCTGAAATAATTTTTAGTTTATGTGGTAAAGGCTCGCGAGGATTTTTTGTAATACAATTTGAAAAAGAGCATCTTACGATATTTATCAATTCTGTTCCCAGTTCAATAGTTCTTTTTTCTGCTACATGGTAATTTCGAATAATTGCAACAGATGCTTTAGGAGCGATTAGAGCCAAGCGGTCTAATTCTTCTTGATTTAACTCTCGGTCTTCAATTTTTAAAACATCTTTTCTTCCCATTTTCCCACTAGGTGCATTCATTACCATGGAAATGGGGTTAGATCTTCCGACATCTAATCTCAACATCTTCAACACTTGTAATGCATGCCCTGATGGGATGTGATCTATTGCTGTACCATTACAAATTGCAGTAACGCGCCTCATTTCACTCATTTTTTCACCTTCTTTGGAATTTTTACTCCTAAGCTTCTGCATAATAAAGCCATTCTAGTAGGGACACCATTGAATGCCTGTTGAAAATATCTAGCATGTTTTGTTGAGTCAACACTGGCATCTAATTCATTTACTCTCGGTAGTGGATGCATGACTATCATTCCTGCCTTCGCGCCCGATAAATCATCCTCAGTTAATTTATAAATTCCTGCTACTTTGATGTATTCATCTTCGTCAGGAAATCTTTCTTTCTGTATTCTCGTCATATATATTACATCAGCAGAATCAATAGATAACGACATTTCTTCTGTTTCATTTATTTCTCCACCATGACTTATTAAATCTGAAACAATTTCATCAGGCATCCTCAGTGATTCTGGGGAAACAAGTGTTATTTTAGCTCCAAATCTGACTAATGCATGAGATAAACTATGCGTTGTTCTTCCATATCTAAGATCTCCTACCATCATCACATTCAGCCCCTCAAGACTGCCGTGTGCTTCACGGATTGTAAATAAATCTAGCATTGTTTGCGTTGGATGATTTCCAGCACCATCTCCTCCATTAAGGATTGGTATGTCAACTGCATCTGCGCTATATTGCGCAGCTCCTTGATTTGGATGTCTGATGACGGCAATATCTGCATATCCATCTACCATCTGCATGGTATCATACAAGGTTTCACCTTTAGCCACAGAAGAACCAATAGAACTTAGATTCAGAACCTCTCCTCCTAATCTTTTCATTGCAGTTTCAAATGACATACGAGTGCGTGTTGAATTCTCAAAGAAAAGATTCCCTAAAACTTTACCTTGGAGTAAAGGTAAGTACACATCTCCTTTGGCAACGGGCAATAAACTTCTTGCATTGTCAAGGACTTGCAATATCTCTTCATTTGTTAGATTGTCCATCGTAATAAGGTCGCCCACACTCATTCCCCTAATCAATCGCGTTAGAAGTCGGTCATATGCATTGCCCTCTAAGCATAACCTTTGATGACCGTATTCCGCTGTCTTGATGAGTAATGAATTACCCCCTCATCCTGATGATAATCAGTCGGACACCTGTTCGAGTCTCATTTTGCGGTGGTGGAACCGACGTAGATTGGTTCTCTCTTTCTTCTGAAAAAGGTGGAATGGTTACATCTGTAGCTATTGATAGATACATTCACGTAACAGTGAACAGACGTTTTGATGAAAGAATTAGACTGTCTTACTCAAAGTTAGAAATTGTAGATAATTTCGAAGATCTTGAACACGAACTAGTGCGAGAATCAATGAGAATGACCGGCGTTACTTCAGGCGTAGAAATTACTACAATAGCAGATATTCCATCTAGAGGGACTGGTTTAGGTTCTTCTTCGGCAGTTACAGTAGGTCTACTTAATGCATTACATTGTTTCGCTGGTAGGGATGTTTCTGCATCTCAATTAGCATCTGAGGCTTGTGAAATTGAGATTAAAATTCTTGGCCAACCTATAGGTAGACAAGATCAATATGCCGCATCCTTTGGTGGAATAAATTCAATTAAATTCTGTTCAGATGGTAATGTTATTGTAGATCCAATTAATATTTCTGACCAATTAAAATCAAGATTATCCGAAGAGTTCACTCTTATCTTTACTGGACAGAACCGCTCAGCCTCTGCTGTTTTGTCAAATTCTGAAGAAGAGGGTAAATCAGCTATTGAAAATCTTATTCGAATTAGAGAACAGGCAGACGAAGCTAGAGAATATCTTTCATCAGGTAATTTTTCAAATCTTGGACACCTTCTTAATGAAGCATGGTTGATGAAAAAAGGAATCTCTCCAAATGTCAGTAACCATTTCCTTGATGAAATGTATAGTCGTATCATGTCAAATGGCGCTAATGGTGCTAAATTATTAGGTGCGGGCGGAGGGGGTTTTTTCCTTGTCCACGGTGATTCTGAAACCCGTGAAAAACTACAATCTGAATTCTCTTCTGAACATAGATTCTTCCCTTTGAATATTGATTATAAGGGTTCATCAATTATTTTTAATGATTCAAGAGTGTGAAACAATGCTCAAAAATGTACTGCCATTCCTACTTTTTTCCCTAATTATTTTCAGTTTGGGCAATGTTTCTGTTAGCGCTACAAATGATCGAAATATTGATGATGAAATATTCAATTCTTCAATAACTGGGTATTCTAAGTTGGTAATAGAAGACGATATAAAAGTTAATTCACAATTCAATGCATCCTGGGAGTCTTCTATAAATCTCTCAGATCAGATTGGAACTGATCTTTTACAGAACTCAGAATTAGGTTTAAGGGCCCAAATTGATATTCATTTAGGAAATTCAGATGGTTTTGTCGATTCTAACGAATCAGATTTATTTGATCAATTATTTCGTATTGAAAGGAACTGGACTAATTCTGAAAGTGGTGGTTGCTGTATTTTCGATTATAACTCTCTATATTCTCATCAAGGTATTAATTTGATTACATCTAAAGTGATTGTGGGCCCAATAGATTTAGAAAATACATCATGGGGTTGGGAAGAATCAACCGATTTGATAGGCCAAACAGATAGTCGTATTACCAGAATTATTGACTTTCCAAGAGTAGGCGCATTTATTGAAGAAGTCCCTTTAATGGTCTTTCTCCCAAATGATTGGGAATACAAGTACAGTGCTATGGGAGAAATATTTTCGGGAAAACCAGGTGAGTTTATCGTGAATCGTTCCGAAGCAAATGTGGCTAGTAATATTCGAGTAACAATTTCAAATAATCAAATGCCTAACGCTTTAGGTTACAGAACTTCAACTGGTGCAATGATTACTCTAAATTCTAATACTGTATACCATGGTGATTGTGAAGATAGCAGCCTAGATAATAATCAACAATGGTGGACATTATCCAATAATGGAACTATTGTTTTAACACATTTTGGTGACGAAATAAGTTTTATTTCACAGGACTATGGTTTTGAAGAAGGAGATGTTGCTAGTATAGTAATGCATTGTAAAGATTGGTTTAATGTTACAAGTGTGTGGTATGATAATATAGTAATTGATTCTATATTTCCAGTTTGGGAATCCGTAATTTCTTATATTAATGAAGAAAATGAAAGGATAATTTTAGATAACAATCAATCAATTACTGTAAAATCAGATACAAGTATTTCATTTAATATTTCAGCAAATGATCCTAATTCTGAATCTCCTGTGAATATTAAAATTATCTCAAACAAAACTCCTAATTATATTCATAGAAACGATGACAAACTTTTTTTCTCTGATGTATTTTATCAGAATAGTGATTCAAATGGTCTTCACCTCAATCTATCTGAACGTCATAAAGCTAAATCCCCTACATCATGGTCAGTTAATCTAACAGTTTCTGATGACGCTGGAAATACTATTTTTAGGGAGTGGGAAGTAATTGTATTGGATGGTACAGGGCCAACAATTATCCCTGATTTAATAATTAATAATCAATCGATTTCATCTAGTAATCTCGCTAGAGATGGTGATTTAATTACAATTTCTTTGCAACAATCTTTTGATGACTTAGATTCCATAAATGAAACTTTTTGGTCTCTATCAATTGATGAAGAGCAGATTGTCAATAATGTTAGTATGAATGAAATAGATAAAATGATTCTCGGACCATTTACTTCCGGAACTCATATTTTTAGTATTGATGCATATGATTCTGCTTTAAATCATCAAAATCTTGCTTTCGGTTTAGCAATTTCTCCAAATTTTGGTATAGATATCGAATTAATTTCTACTGAAATTAAGGGTAAATTAGTGGAAGGACACACGGTCTTATTTTCTGCGTCTATGCAAAATAATAGAGCATCATCAGGTTCTGGGCAATTTTGTGTAGATAGCCAGTGTGGGCCATTTGTTTCAGTTCCTGCCGCCAATTCTAATGGACCAGGATACTTTGATCTGGAATTGAGTCTTGAGTTAAGCAGTTCAACTCCAGTTAGTACATACTTCAAGTGGCAAATTGAAGATACAGATGATGGTGGTCAAATAATTGTTAACTCTGAAGTTTCAATTGAACCATACTGGCAGAAGCCACTACAAACAGTTATACTAGTTTTCACCTTATTATCTGTATTTGTTTTTACCGTTAATCGCCTCTGGGGGATAGATTCTCAAAGGCCATAATCTGAGGCAATTATCCGCAGAACTCATGAGTCATGCCATATGGTGAAATGCTGTGATTCTACTACCCGACTACCCTGATCGTGTAATTCGTGAGCATAGAGTCCGAGTTGAAAGAATCGCATTATCAGTTACTTTTTTACTGATATTTTCTGCATCATGGTGGTTATTTTCAGGTTTATTTGGTTCTCCTGAACTTTTATCTCGATTAGGTCCAATATCGTTAATATTTATTTCATCATTAGTTGTAATAGATTTGATTGACTATGGATTAATTCAGAAATCTAGGATAGGCGTTATTGCTAATATTTGTTATCCTACTTTGTTAGCTTTGTCTATCTCTAATATTAAATTTAATGATGTCTTAATTTCTGGTTCCATATATTTCTTAATGGCTGTTTTCCTATGGTTTGTTGCTAAGAAAAACCTCTCTATAACTCATTCATCTAGAAGATGGAGGGGGTTAACGAGTATTCTTGGTCTTGCATTCTCAGCCTCAGTTATGTATTCTATTTCATCAGAAATACAAATTTATATGATCGTTTTTATATGTATTCTAATCACCATGATTCCCGATTTGATATCTAAGGATGAAAATCATAAATCTAGAAAAGATTTTATCAAGAAACTCGATTTAGTTGAGGAACAAGTACTATTTTTGCGAAGCCAAGGAATTTCTCTTGAGCAAGCCTCATCGATATTGAAGAAAGCAAGAGAAGATTGTTGGAATGAACCCGAGAGGGGTCTCACAGTAATTTTGCTCGCTGAAGAGGAAATTGAAAGAGTCAAAGCTTTAGCCAATGATTTAGATGATATTAAACAAGAAACACATCTTTTCGTGAAGAAAGCAGAATCAATCGCTCCAGGAGTTCATGGTCCAAGGAAAGCATTTGAATCTGGACAAAAAGAATCCGATTTCGGTTCATTAAGAGAAGCAGAAATTCTTTTCCGACTTTCAAAAAAGAGATCAGAGATAATAATTCAACATTGGCAAAATGCGATTGACGAAATAGCAAGCGCTGAAGAATTGATTTCTTTTGTAAAGGGTATCACATTAGACTCAATAAATAGTATAATTGATTCTGCTAAGGAAGCACTCGAATCAGAAAATCCAGTAGAAGCAATAAAAATAGCCTCCTCAGTCCCCGGTCATCTTGAAAGTTTAGAATCTACGACTACAGAGGCTAAAGAAGCAATTATTGAAGCCGAAAAAGCAATCCAAGAGGTTGAAGGTAGCTTCTCAGTAAGTACCAAAGAAAGGCTAGTAGAGTCAAAAGTTGCATTAGAATCGGGCAATTCTTCTCTTGCCAAGGGATTAGCAACAAGTATTCTCCGAGACATCAATAAGATGTCTGAATCAATGCAAAATGTACAACGAGGTCTTAGGCAGAGGAAAAAACTAACCGCATTTTTTCCTTCTGGTAAATCCGGTGATGAATGGAGAAATCAATTGGAAGATATTGAAACTAAAGTGAACTTAGAACAATGGGTTGAAGCATCTGAACTTCTAGAATTACTCACAAAAAATCTTCAAAAATATGAAAAATCAAAGTCAGAAGCTCAGGAATTATATTCATTTGTAGAAAGTGAGTGGATTGATTTAAGGAAAAAACTTGATTCTTCTAATATCAAGGTTAATGACTCTATGCGTATGAATGCGGAGAGTAAACTTTCTGAATCTAAGAAGTTATTAGAAGAGGGTGATATAGATTCTACACTTTCTACATTAGGGAAAACCGATGAAATTATAGAAAATCTCAGAAGAAGAATCTAGGATTTATTTTTCTCTGCACAATATGGACAATAAGAGTCTAATTTATAATTTTCAGATCTCCTCTCTTTTTTTGTAAGTGGTTCTCTACAAGCAAAGCACATTGAATATTCTGTTTCATTTAATTCGGTATCGACTGCTACTCTTTGATCGAAAACAAAGCAATCACCTTTCCAATAAGAACCGTCTGTTTGTTCAAAGTACCCTAAAATTCCCCCTTCTAGTTGTTTTACATTCTCAAAACCAGCATTCATCATCACTACTGATGCCTTTTCACACCTAATTCCTCCCGTACAATACATCACTATTTGTTTTGTTTTATATTCTTCAGGTAGATCAGAAATAGCATTTGGAAAATCTCTAAATGTAGATAAATTTAAATCTATTGCATTATCAAATATTCCGACTTTGGTCTCATAATCATTTCTTGTATCTAAAATAACTACATCTTCATTCTTATCTAGCATGTTCTTGAATTCTTTAGGGGTTATATTTGGAGCGGTGAATTCAGATGGCCTGACCTCATCTAATCCTAATGCAATAATTTCTTTCTTTAGCCTTACAAGCATTCTTCGAAA
>NYXJ01000050.1 GCA_002685315.1 Methanobacteriota archaeon | reverse complement strand
CCTAATTCTTCCGGAACGGCGGCGGCGTTTGAATTGAGATACTAACTTGTTAGGCCTCTTGTGAAGTCCGAAAATATCGCCATTTACGTGAATTCTAGAACCATCTGCCCATCCTGCGGGTGAGTCATCTACTCCCGCCTCTTTCAACAATTCTTTTACCTCAGATTCGGCAACTTCTTCAGAGACATCAATCATTTGTGCAGCATTTTTCACTAGACCACAATTCTGACCCTCAGGAGTTTCATTAGGACATAATCTACCCCAATGCGTTGGGTGAAGATCTCTTGCTTCGAAATGTGGCTGACTCCTTACGAGTGGGCTTGTAACACGTCTCATGTGCGATAGTGCAGCAAGATACGTAGTTCTATCCAGTAGCTGACTGACACCTGAGCGCCCGCCTACCCAATTCCCTGTAGCTAAGGCATGCATGATTTTTGATGTGAGGACATCGGGCCTAAGACATGCATTAATTTTCAAATCTCTTTTTCTATTATGATGTCTTTCAAGTTGATACTTTAAATCACGAGCTAGTTGTTGTAGACTGACACGGAATAAATCTTCAATTAAATCTCCAGCGAGACGAACTCTCTTGTTAGCATAATGATCTTTATCATTTGGATCTCTATTGGTGATAGCCATTTCTAATACTTGTCGNACAATTCTTCCAAGGAAAATCGCTTTCTTTTCNCTAGCNTCAGAAGTTGCACCTAGGTGAGGTAACAANTCTTTGTCCAGCATATTTTGAATTCTCGATTCTCGATANTCTTTTTGCTGACCATGTGCAAACTTTTTCTCNAGCCAAGCAATTGCTTCTTCAGTAGTCTCTACTCCNTACTCTTCNTTATCTTTAACATCATTTAGATTTGCAACNGTATACTTCATNGCTTCAACNGGACCGGCGATTGCAGCGAATATCTCTCTGTCGTTTTCCATACCAAGAGCTCTCATCAAAAGAACTACNGGTATTGCAGCAGTACCTGCACTAGGAATTTTNACCATTAGCATCCCATCTCTTCTCTTTTCTACATTGAGAGGTTTTCTAACTCCNTCTTTCTGAGAGAANATTTTNGCNACTTCAGTTTCATGAGCATATTTTTTGTTCTTTTCAACNGTAACTCGGTTAGGNGCNAGATCTTCCATAGAAATCANAACACGTTCTGTACCATTNATTATNAAGTACCCTCCAGGATCCATTGGGTCTTCTCCNAATTTCCTTAGAAGAGTTTCATGGTATTCAGCATCGTCNGCNGANGTATGAGGNGACAATTTACGAGGAGAATCTTGTGAACCNGCTATNTGATCNGGATGCAAATTACAACGAGCTGAACGGACCATTATTGGAAGATTACCGATATGGACGCTAGATTCTTCTATNGAACCATGAGTCTGTCCCGGCTCTGGNGGNATATCATCNCGATAGATGACGAAATCCATGTAAATAGGTGAAAAGTATGTTAGTTTACGAATTCTACATTCCAAGGGAGTTGCGGGATGCTCTGCACCATTTGCCTCTCTAATAGTGGGATTCCCTAATCTCAAGCCTTTCAAACGAACATAAATTTCCTTCTCAAGGACGTCGAGTTTGATTGCACCTCCACCGTCTACTCCACCAGGAATTAACTCAATATCTTCATCGGTACCTACGCGGATATTTCTAACAATTTTTTCCATACGGCTTTTACGGCCTTCGCCACCTAGAATTGTATCGTTGTACGACATTAATTGGTGATTAACTAAACTTCTTCTTTGAAAATAACTATCTACAATTTCTTTCATAATAACAACACCTCAAGTACTCTCCACAATTAGACGAAATGCTGTACTAGAGCCTGCAGACCGACTATATCTAACAATTTTTACAACCCTATTAGTTAACCAACCAGCAGGTAGTTCTGAATTATTTGACTCTTCGACTTCTTTAATTGCCTGGATNGCAGGGTCCGTGATTAAGACTTTAGGTAACAATTCCTTTGCTAATCTGGAACTACCATCGAAATCAGTTTGAAGCATATCCCAGGGAGCAAGTTGAGATTCCTCTTGATCAACAGGAATTAATTCGTGATGAGGGACTAAAAAATGATTTAAGACATTAAATCGGTCTTCGCCCTGAGGTATATCATCATCGAGAATAGATTTTCTTGAAATTGTAATTCTGCCGCTACGACTCCTCTTCCTTGAAGCCATTTGTTCACGGATAATTCCCATGATATTTTCAAGTTCGTCATCACCAGTTTCTAAACCAACTTTTTTGGCCACTTGGTCAACAGTCATTCTCTTGATTGCATCCATGTTTGCATCGTCTGCAAGTCGGTGGGCATGTTCTTCCGAGACACCCAGTTCCATTAATCTCTTTTTTGTCGAACTTTTTACTGCCAAATCAAACACCGCCACCCAGCAAAAACATGGGCTTGCAAGCCAGAAAAGGACTTTTAGACTAAAAAAAAAATTATTATTTAGAAGTCTTCCTTAACTATGCTACAGGCCCATAGCATATGCTGGGCTGTCGTCGGACTGAAGGGGTATTTATCAATCTGATGGTAGAGGCATGGCTACCACTGGAGTGGGGGTGCAGGTTAGGAGTTCCCAATCNGCATNCCTAAAGCAGGGCGTTCAGANATAAATGTTTTGAAAAAAATGGACTATAACACGGAGAAAAGAGTATGGATCTAGGCGAAAAGAATAATCCCATCACTGAACTTCGAAAGGCTGAAGTGAAACTAAAAAATGGAGACACCATATCTCTCGATATTCCTAAAACAGTTTACCCACCTAGAGAAGATTCAGCGTTACTGATTGAATACTTGGATACTCTAGAGCCTAATGGAATCGCAATGGAAATTGGTTGTGGTTCTGGAATTTTAAGTATCATATTAGCTAGAAATAATTGGATAGTTGAGGCATGTGACATTAACCCATTCGCAATAGCTGCTGCAAAGAAAAATTCAATATCCGCTTCAGTAGAAGAAAAAATTAATTTTAGAGAAAGCGGAGTNGGGGAAGAAAAATTCTCAATCCCCAGAGGGACTAAACTATTATTTTGGAACTTGCCCTATCTAAACCCACCCTCGCCGAATGAGCCAAGACTGGGTTGGATAGAAGAAGCGTCAATGTCAGACATGGCAGGGAAAGGATGGGGGCATCAATTAGCGGACTTTCTGGAAGAAAACAATACGAATTTAGAGCCTGATTTGCTGATAATTTTATTGCAAAGAAAGTATCCAAAGAGTCCGAGCAATACAGAATATTGGTTGGAAAAGGGGTGGTCACACAGAGTGATAAAAACGATTTGGATCCATGATGAGAAACTAGAAATTGTCGCATATTGGAAACCNGGCCAAGGAATACCTATGGAAATNGTAGAGGAGTGTTTTTCAACCATGGATGAAGCTAAAAAATTGCCCGGAATTGGTTGGCAAAGGGTACAAACTAACAAGCAGATCGAAGGGAGAGGAAGAAAAGATTCTAAATGGGTATCTGATGAACAAGACTTACTTGCTACATGGAATATTAATAAAACCATTTTATCAGATTTAAATCCCGGAATTGTACAAATTATTATTGGAACGAAAATAGCCGATTTACTAAACCAATATTGTAAATGGCCTAATGACATCATAGACAATAATGGGCAGAAAATAGGAGGTGTTTTGATAGAAATGGATAATCAAAAAGAATACCTAAGGATTGGAGTTGGATTGAATTATTTGACCAAAGAAATAGAAGGTATCGAAATTACGGGGTGGAATGATGAATTCCCTGACATCACTAAAAAAGATATGTCTAAGATGATTGATGCCGTATTATCGACCTTATTTGAAAATCATGAATTGTTAGAAAATAATTTATCTGCTGATAAATTTAATCGAGATTCTTGGAGAGGCCTTTCTAAACTATTATCGAGGGGGTATTCATTGGAGGTAGATGGAGAAAAAAATAGAGTCATAGGATTGAATAATGAAGGAGGATTGTCAGTATCACTAGAAGGTGAAAAATCGGAGATCCAGAGCATTGAAAAACTAACTTGGCTATTTTAGACTCATCCTTTCTCTAACTAACTTAATCTTACCTGATGATGTAATTGTTGAAGATTTATCTTGCTGGTTTATTATATCCTTAGCTTCAATGTATGATTCCAAAGGAGTCTTTATGACACCATAGTATAAGCCATCGATTTTTTTAAAATCGAAAAGCCGCCATGAAAAATTAACAAAAATATCAGATAAAAATATTTCACATTCATGTCGCGAATAATCTTCAACATCTAACTGAAAACCTATCCACCTATGTTTCCCTCGGGCAGACTTATTGACTTTCGGCACGACACACGNGGTAAAGTCATAGTTAACCAATGAAACGGTGCGGAGCTTTCCNACAAGCCGCTGACGACAGCTACTACTCTTACACGCCCAATCATCTCATCGGTTGAACGAGCGCCCAGGAGTACTTGACAATTAGAATCCAACCTTGAAACAAATTCTTCAGTAACCCTATTTAGCTGATAAATAGTCATATCTGGCCCTCCTTCTACCTGAATCCAACAACCTTTAGCACCATCTATATCGAGATTAGAAAGAGGTGACTGNAAAGCNGTNTTAACTACTTCGGATAATGAGTTCGTGGGACCAGATCCAACAAGAATTGTTGCCTCTCCTGGATGTTCGACAATTGTCCTAAAGTCCATAAGATCAAGGTTTATTTTCCCGACCTTAGCAAGCGTAGATAATAATCCTTCCACTAACTCTTCTATCCAACCTGCACCTTTTTTCCAGTCTAGTTTTCTTTCCTTGGACTGCCAAGACAATCTCTCTAAACTGACTCTAATACAAACATTAGAAAAATTATATAATTCTGGAAAAGATTCTTCGGCCATTTGATATCTTATCGGCTGTTCCGCGAAAGGAAATCCTACAATCGAAACTACCATCGAATCAGACTCTCTTGCCAATCTTGCAAATTCTGATGCGGCGCCTGACCCTACCCCTCCTCCTAAGCAAGTTAAAATCACTACAAGCTCGGCTTTATCGATTAAAGGCTGGATTTCTTTGACACCCTCATTTAATCTATGTTTGGCGAGCATTGGTAATGCTGCAGAGCCTTTTGCTTCGCCCGAAGCATCAAGATGTAAGCAATGTGCTTCCGCGCTACCATTGAAGGTTTTTTCATCGGCATCAATCAACAAAAGATCAGAAAATCTGGAGCATCGTGAATGCGCTCTTTCGGCCCAGAGAGAGCCCAATCCTCCAACACCAACAATTAGTAGAGCACCTTGATGCATAGCATTCAGAAGGATAACTAGTGTTTAGATATACTTCAATCATAGGACATATATCTACTATATTTACGNCTTTCATCTCTTGCCCAAGCGTTGTCTGGTTCAATTTCTAANACTAAATTNTAAAATTTTATTGCNGACTCAAAATCGGATAAATGCCTACCNTACATATGAGCTAGAACATTCAATACAGGNACACAATTTGGAACTTTCTTATTCATGTCCAACAAAAGAGATTCTGCTTTGGTTAAATCCATCATTTCTATCAAATCTTCGGCTTTGTTGAGATTGTTTAATTGTTCATCTGAAAGATTGTAAATATTCTTCCACGTGTGGCCCGACATATATGTCTCGGAGAGNTACTTTTGGTTTCAGTCTTGTCAATGTTTGATAGCCTGTAATCAAGATTAAATCATGCTACCGAGAANGCACCAAACTGGAAGGTTAATATCCCTCATTCAGGTGGCGGGGTATGTCCATAGGTGTGAGATATGANCAACATCAATCGCGTCAGCCGTCGGACCTTGGTTTTAGTNGTATTAGCGCTGTTTTTAGCAACTACTACCCAAGCATACCATACTGGCATAGGAGGAGATTCNGANGGCGAAGGAGATGTGGCACTTGCAGGATGCACTTGCCATGCCGAAGAACCAGATAATTCTGTAACAGTGGCATTAGACCATGTACCATTTCATTATGAAGCAGGTAAATCTTACCCAATGACTCTCCAACTAATCGGAGGAACTGAAATTGGAGGGGCACAAACAGGAGGATTTTCAATGAGAGTTACTCAAGGAACTTTGTCAGCAGGAATAGATTCAGAATCACATGTGCAAAACTGGGAGGATGAAGAAAATACCTTGACACATACTGACGCCGGTTCCAAAACTGAGGATAGAACTTGGAACTTGGTTTGGACTGCTCCTGAAACTGGAGATGGCCCGGTGAACTTCTGGATAGCTGGGAATACAGTTAATGGCGACGCAATCCCTTCTGCTTTAGATAGATGGAACAGATTAACCGTAACTTTGGATGAAGGAGTAGATAATGGTAAGACCCGTTTATTATTTTCAGGTAATGGCGAAATAGAACCTCCTGCACCTAAAGAATCGCATGTAGATTTACACCATATGGGTGCTGCACTAAGAGCTCATTGGCTAGGNCTACTAGGTTTCTTCGCAGTAATAATTGTAATTATTTTCTGTGGATTCTTCCTAAGATATGGGTTCTCACAGAATTATAAAGGTAGATCTAACTTACTGAGACTTAGAATCAAGCATGAGAGAAGGGGTGATCAAATATGAGAGAAGACATAGTTCTAGAACTGCTTAAGCAAGTCAAGTCAGGAAAAGTCTCTATTGATGATGCGCGAAATGCGTTGGAAGGAGTTGAACTTTCCGAAGAGACTTACCTTTCAGCAGTGGATCACGGAGTATTCAACGAACCAGCTCCAGGGACAATAGTTAGGTCGAGTATTTCCCCGGCAGGAGATTCGATAATTATTGTACTCCTAGGATTGTGGGGCATAGTATGGACATTGTTTTGGGCAGGTTCGCTAAGTTATGGATTATACAACCATTGGGATCAACAATTATTATCATTATTTCTAGCGATGACATTAACCACGTTAATAATCATGGGAATAGTATATCTAAGGTTTGTAATGCCTGACTTAGTAATAATTAAACATAGGAGAAATAAATATATCACTCCAAATGATTCTGAAGGATGGAAAAAATACGAGGTATAATTATGAGTAGAAATTTTAGNTTACGCCCGCTATCAGGAGATGGTGATTCNAGTAGAGAAGAATCAAGATTAATTGATAGAAGAGATTTTTTGAGATATTCATTTAATACGGCAGCAGGAGGAATAACCTTGGCGAGCCTAGGGAGCATAGGTTTTGCATCACTGTTAATGGGCCAGGCNGATTCAGNNGGNGGAGATACTGCAGTCAGATTTTGGGTACCTACAGGTGCAGAAGATACCGTTTGGTATGGTGAAAGNCACCTTGANCCAATGAGTTACGATGCTTTCGTGCAAGCTGCAATTANCAGNAATACAGGAATGGCAGGNGCTCAAGGAGTTTGGTCNGGAATGCCTGTGAATGTANTATATGTNCCACATGAAGAGAATAAAAATTCNGCTGCGGCTANAAATAAACCTAGATTCCAATATTTNGANGGATACAGTTCAGGAGGGAAGTATGTAGGNTCCGGATTCGAAGTAGATGAGAANGCAGAATATTCNGCATTATCTATTCANGATAATCTCATNATTGTATTCTCTAGATGNCCNCATCTGTGTTGNATACCTGGTTGGCAACTAGTAGCAAATGACTATACNAATGACAGTTGGGANGCAGGAGGTACTGAGTCAGGAGGGAATAAATTATTCTGTATATGNCATTCTAGTAGATTTGACCCTACTGCTATCGAGAAAAATAGTATGGGNAGAGGNACTCCATTCAATTANATTGGAATAANAAAGGTNGGAGGACCNTCTCCGAATGGAATGCCATTANTNCCNTTCGTACTNAATGGAGATATGATCGAGGCTTTACCAGACTTNNTTGACTGGTATGCTTATTGCGCATGAGGTAAGAAATATGATACAATTTTGGTTTTTGTGGTTTTTTATAGCAATAGTNGTGGTACTNGTNGCTTTCACTCTNCGTAANGAGAGAGANGATATGCCGAGAAAAGATATCCTCAGAGCTGTTGAGACAAATGCTTCAGGAATGGGGCTAGCAGAGAANACATTTTTATGGGCATTTTCTTGGTTAGATACNAGATTCAGAATTCAAGATTATTGGGGTATGAGTAAGAATGCTTACCATAGTATGCACAGGCAAATGCCGTTAACTCACGCTGAAAAATANAAATTAAGGATTATTTGGTATTGGTATCCTCTTTANTGNTTAGGAGGGATATCATTCCTTGCATTCGTTATATTGGTCATTACAGGTACNGTACTTGGTCTATATTATGTCCCTGGAGGAGAAGGAGANCCAACCCCTGCATACTCATCAATGGAATTTATCATGACTCAGTTACCATTCGGCTANATNATTAGNTCGATTCATCATTGGACTACACATTTNATGGTTGCAGCGGTATTCTTACACATGTGCAGAGTCTACTTCACTGGAGCTTACAGAAACCCTAGNGAATTAAATTGGCTAATAGGTGTTGCACTNATGTTTTTCACNATATTTTTNGGTTACTCAGGTTATCTTCTACCATGGGATAGTTTAGCATTTGGAGCGGCTACAATTGGAATAAATATGGCTACATCCACACCGCTAATTGGAGGGTGGATAGCTAAAGCATTGTTTGCTGGGACTTCTTTATCTGGTCAAACAGTTACTAGAATGTATTTCCTACACGTATTCATATTACCAGTAATTGTTACTACATTAATCATCGCTCATTTGTTTATTGTTTGGGTTCAAGGTATTGCGGAGCCACATTAGGAGTTGTTGTGAATGGGAATAATAGAACGATTTGGCAGAATAGCAGACGTTTATGTCAACGAAAGGGACGGCTTAATCGAAGGAGATCAAGAAAGAAGAAGACCGCATATGGGTCATCCTTTTTGGCCATCAGAAGTTCTCCGGGACACCATTATTTTCGCATCCATGATTGCTACACTAGCATACTACTGTTGGTTAATTCCGCCACCTCTTCACAGTGCAGCAGACCCTTTCGCTCAAGCAGGTTTCGTTTTCCCTGACTGGTACGTATTATTCTCTTATGGATATTTGAGATGGGGAGAATATCTACCATCTTACACCATACCGGCAGGCCCAATAGGAGCTTTTTTTGGCGCAGAATACATTTTCTGGAATGCTGCATGGTGGGGCGCTGCAATTACTGGAATACCGGTAGGACTTCTAGCACTACCTCCGTTTTTACCAGGAAGAGAAAAGAGAGGAGTAGAAGATCCATGGTTTGCAACTGCAGGAGCAGTTTATCTTGCTCACGTTTGGTTCATTTCGGTGTTTTCAATTAATATATTCTTAGAATTATATGCAAAAGATTTGAAAAATTATTGTTGGGCCGATTCACATGGTTACTTATTTTGTGGCAGACAGGAACCCTGGACCGCCGAAATATTCAATGCAATACCTTGGATTTTAACAGGTATTTTCATATTCGCAGTAATATATTTCGCAGTTAGAAGATTTGGTTTGAATGCATTGGGTGCTAGGCTAACTCCAATAATAGGTAGGCAAATTGCCGTAGGATCTGCAGTAGCTGCCTTCCTAATTTGTGTAGTTACATGGCCTATTTATGAGGATGGTTTTTGGGACTATGGAGGTCTTGGAGCAATGGATGATGTAAGTGAACTTGACAAATTAAGAACTCAACCATTAGACACATTAATTCATGTAGAAGAAGGAAATGTTTGGGCAGAATGGTCTGATGAATGCTTACCCTATGAGGATTCACAAGACGTAGTAGTTTGGCAGACATTAACTCACGGAGAGGATTTCGCAGATTATTGTGTACTGCCTGCGACCCATTGGGTAGATTGGGGCATTTATCAGCCGACAAAACAAGTTATTTTCGATTATTCAGGCGTCAATGAACATTCAGTACCTGAAACAGGTAGGAATGCTGTTTTTGGAGATATAACTTTAACCGGTGATGAAGAAGTTATATTCACAGATTCTCAAGTTTTCAATGTTGAAGATTTTGGAGTAGCAAGTGTCCCTGCAGATATCGGTTGTAACTTTAGAACCACTGTTAGAGGAGCTGGAGTTCATTCACAAACTCTTACATTAACAGATTCAAGTAGTAACATATTATGGAGTACAGAAGATGGTAAATGCTCATCAGATAGCATGTATTTAGATTCAGGAGAGTCATATACATTACAATTTACATCTACAAGCAACAACGTTAATTCATCTGTAAGTTTGATTATGGATTACTCAATTACTGTATATCAGCCACTACTAATAGATGATGATGGTACGGCATTTTTGAGATCAATGACTACATCAGAACCAGCTGAATTAACAGAAATGATGGTAGATAATCCTACTTACCACAAGAATCCAAAAAGTTTGGATGCTAAATTGATTTATTCATTATTCATACCTTGTCTAGGAGTTGGGGCAATGGTTTTCATATTAATGAGAAGTATGGCTAGAGGATATGAATGGGAAATGAACAAATGCTATGGCTGTGATTTGTGCGATGATGCTTGTCCGGTTAGGTTATTCAATGCTGGAGATAAATTAAACATAATTTATAATTCATGGAATAATGAAGACGATGGTGTACCTCTATATTCATGCCTGACTTGTACTGCATGTACGAATGCTTGCCCACAACTTGTAGATTATGACTCCTATGTAGATATAAGAAGAAGTCTTATTGTTGGAGGCCCTCCAGCTACAGAAATACCTCACACATTACTGCAAGCAGTCCTAGCAGCAGAAGCGGAAGAGAGTGCTGATGAGGCTTTCATTAGTGTCGAAGAGTATCCTATTGATTCTAATGTTGGCTACTACCCAGGATGTGTAGATTATATCGATCAAGAAATGATTTTCAGTCATGTCAATGAAGGCACTATGAATCTAGGAGACACAACTACTGCTGCATTCACTCTTTTCGAAGATATGGGTTCTGAGGTCACTTACTTAGGTAGAGATTTCTTAAAATGCTGTGGACACGACCAGAAATGGCAAGGGATGACTGAAGTCTTTGAAAAATTAAAATCATACAACCAGAAAAAACTTGGTGAGTCGGGGATTGATACTCTGGTTACATCATGTGCTGAATGCTTCAAAACTTTCGCAATGGACTATGAGTTAGATGATATGAAAGTCATGCACACTACAGAATATCTTATTGAGAATGGATTTGATATGAACTTACAAGCAGAAGAAGATGTTACCGTAACATATCACGACCCATGTAGATTAGGTAGACAAATGAATATTTACGAAGAACCGAGAGAATTAGTNAGAGCAGTAGATGGAGTAGATTTGGTAGAAATGGAACANACTAAAGAAGATGGTTTATGTTGTGGAGTTTCAAGTATGATGTCTTGTAATGAGAATAGTAGGGCTTTAAGGATACAGAGATTCGATGAAGTTAAGGCTACCGGTGCAGATGTAATGCTGACTTCTTGCCCTAAATGTGTAAGTCATTTCGAGTGTTTGAAGTTTGAAGGCGACCCAAAGCATGATTTCGAGATATTAGATGTCGTTTCATTCTTGGCAAGGCAAGTAAATGCTAAAAATCAATAATCAAAAAAATGCATAAAATGCAGATATTGATGCTAATATTAAATTTATAGTCACCCCNATTAAAGTTGCTTTAGCCATNCTAGGATTTTCATAGCCTAACGCNATTAACCATAGGAAAAAACCAATTAATANACCNCAAGGAAATGATATCCAAGCAATTTNTAGTGATAGTAAAAGGAACATAATTAACCAAATTAAAGANGGTAAAGAGAGACTAATCAATACCATTGAATCTNNCCACCATTTATTGATATTGGCTTGATTGTTCATATTACTTCGGAGAGAGACTTCAGAAATTAATCTGACTAAAGAAAACATAGTATTGAGTAGAATGATACCCTCGGAAGTATATGACGGATGCATCTGANGTAGCAGATCGTCGGAAAAAACAGCAAAGTAAGATTAGAATAATGCTGAATTCATTAAAGGCTGGTGAAATCGCTTCTATGAAAGGTGGAGAAGATACAGTCGCCTGGGTAAAAGAAGAATTATGCATAGGTTGCGACCAATGNACTATAGTATGCGATGATGATGCAATTGAACTCTATGACAAGCCTTTGGCTAGCCCGATAATGAATATCTCTGTTAATAAGAAGGCAAGAGTATTGAGAGATCCATGTACAGGATGTAAACTCTGTGTACTTGCATGCCCTACTGACGCAATTATAATGATAGATAGGTGAAAAAATGGTAAAAGATGACCCTGTTAGATTTGGAGCTGAATTTGGACCTAAGAGAACTGGAACNAGTACNGGAGTNTCCTTATCTACATTCAANACATTAGTTTGGGTGTCAAATTTAGGAGGTTTACTACTAGTAGTGATAGGTTTAGAATTGATGATGATTCANTCAAGATTCTACATGGCNNTAGGTTGTATTGTAGCCGGTGTGATTGTAGCAATGTTCCCNTCAAATTATGAAATTGTAGGGATGGAAGGAGTAGAGATTGATTCTGGAGATGAAGAAAATAATGATTAATTTCTAGTTGAGATTACAGGCTTTTCCAATCACTNACATCATAAATTAAATCCATTACTGATCCTTTTCGAATTCCATTTTGATTATCAGTAAGATGCATTGCATGAAATAGTCNCATTCCGATTGCCATATCTGGTTGCTTCNTAAGCATTGGAGCCAATTTACCATAATCATCAGACCAATCTTGAGCATGAGGTGTTAATTCAGAAAGTAGATTATTCATTATGTTAGGAGTTGTAGCAGTTCCAGCAGGCATCTTCGGCCTGTTCACTATTTCTTTAGGTAGATCAGTTAAATTGGCAGCATACCTCAATGCTAACTTTTCATCAGTCTCACTTATTTTCCATCCTTCTGGGATTTTATGAGATAGAGTTCTATGCTCTCTACATAAAAATGGAACTCTCGCTTCTACCCCGAANGCCATACTATGTCTATCACCTAATCTAAGTTGAAAATTNGTTAATTGCCCTCTATCAAGTTCAAATTGAATTGCTTCGTTGACACTAGTGAAATTTTTCTTGGCAGAAATATCGCTATTAATCCAGTGTTGCCCTAAACCAATAAAACTTTTATCGATTGAGATGTTTCCAAAATCTGACAATCGCTCATCGATTAATTTAGAATGTGAATTTAATTTCTTATATCTTGAATAACCAGCATGTAATTCATCAGCACCCTGTCCACAAATTCCTACTTTTACTTTCTTCGACATTTCTTCAAATAAAGGCTGCCAAAATAATACTGANATATCCAAATCTTCACCACTCCAAATAAAATTTGGTANTGTATGCCAAAATTTTTCAGGNTCTATTATTTTCTTATGNTGATTCAATTCATAATGCTCTGCAAGACTTATCGCTGCCAGCATNTCAGGATTGTTCTCATCTCCTGCAACTGTCCAAACATCGGGAGTTTCAAGACCCTTAGAATCAGAAACTTGCTTGGACANTCCTGCAATAAGACTAGAATCTAAACCTCCTGANAANACAACTCCTACTGGAACATCAGANATTAGCCTTGACTCCACACCANTGTAAAGAGANTTTAANAGAATTTNNGCGTCTAAATTGGGATTCCAATTCCCTTCAGGAGAAACCTTCTCTTGATTATATCTGGTAATGCCTGTTAGTACAGCTTTACCTTCTTTATCTATTGACCAAGTTTCGATAGTGCCTTGCGCTACAGAAACCACATTTGAGAACAATGTAGTATAATCTAATGGGTATTCAAATGCTAATCTAACAGCTAAAGCGTTAATATCAGGCTTTGCTTGAAATTCTGGATGTGCATAAAATGATTTTATTTCAGAGCCAAATAGNAGCGTGCCGTCAGGTAATAAAGTTCTAAATAGAGGTTTNACACCCATTGGATCTCTACAAAGTATTAATTCTCTAATTTGAGGATTCCATAATGCAAATCCCCAAACNCCATCTAATTTTGAAACCCAAGANCTATGCTTATCTGCATTATTCCCTGGTTTATCTGCATCTTTNGTTTTNATTANTNANCCTACTTTTTTGCCGACAGGAATCTCATATGNTTTCTTATTGNCATACGCATATTTGCGATGAAGNGCTAGAATTGTCTCACTATCTCCNGATGTCTTCCAAGGATAGTTTTGAATTTCTGATTTNATTTTTTGGAANTTATATATCTCGCCATTCTGAACTAGAATACAATTATGTTCAGATTCAATAGGTTGTTTTGAGCCATTTATATCTACGATTGCTAGTCTTGATTGAGCGAGACAAATACTTCCTACCACCAAATCGGATTCGAAACTACCGAAACCATCTGGCCCTCTATGAGATAAATTGCCCGACATAGAGCTTACAACGGTAGAGTTACCGTTACCTAGAATCCCGGTAATACCACACATATTACTTCCAAAAATAACAGGTATATAATTCAGCGTTTTATATGAAATTAGAAATATTTCACATATATTGCTAGAGATGCCAAAGATGCAATTACCCAAATCATAACATAAGTGTTTTGCGAGAGTGAGGATTCCATAATCTCATTTTGTTCACTATCATCCATATTATCAAGCCTTCGAGAAGTGTGAAGAATGTAAACATGACGCTATTGGATGTTCAAAGAAACGGTTCTATTAATAGTAAAACAGTTAATGGAAGAAGAATCATGGTGGCATTATCATCAATCCATCTTACTGTTGGCAATTCACCGAGAACCGTCATTGGTGCTAAAATAATTGAAGCAATAATAGGAGTACCTAAAAAATAACTACTAGATAACCAAATCACATAAGAAGTAACTAATCCACCAAATATTGCGGCTTTAATTCCTTTTTTTGAACGCTTAATTTCACCCATTATAGGGTCTACAAAAGTCAAACCCCAAATTAATGGCGCAGCATATATACCTGATTCCAAACCATCGAAATTTTTTGACTCAGGAGAAATAATTAATGCTAAACAAACAGCAAATGCGCCCCACGCAAGTGCAGATATTTGTTTTGCTTCATATTCTCTTTGTCCTACAATTATAATTCCAAAGTACAGCCTTGAGATTTCAAGTAAAATCAAAATAAGTAGGCAATAAGTAACAAATTGGTTAGGCTCCATTGAGAAAAAATCAGAAAGTTGATCACCTTTGGTATAATATAAAATAGGCACTAAACACATTATCACATGAGTAAATCTCCTAAAAATATGGCCACTCATCCCTCCAACTGAGTGT
>NYXJ01000049.1 GCA_002685315.1 Methanobacteriota archaeon | reverse complement strand
CAGGCTGTTGCAAAGGCTGCTAAGAAAGTAGAACCTTCTCCAAAAGAATCTAAGAAGGCTGCTAAAGTAAAGAAAGCTAAAAAACCAAAGAAAGTTAAAACTCCGAAGACTAAAAAAGAGCGTATAATAAAAGAGTTCCCAGANGGATTTGATGAAGTTAACAAAGCACGTTCNTGGTTTCGTACGTTAGTTGATCTTGTTGTGAACTTCTCATTATTTTCGTTNTACCTTCTAACTAATATNGTTGCTGGAGGTGCTTCAGATTTAACATATGTATTGATTNTAAGCTTAATTTTACCTNTTTTCAATTTAGTTNTCATGCCATACAAGACTGGAAGAACTGTAGGTCAATGGATAACAACAACACGATATGTTAATTCACGTGGAAAAAANCCACCGTTTCTTTATCATCTCTTGAAGAGTTCTCCAGTAATTTCTTATCTTTCTGGTGCAGGAGCATTCCTTGTTCTTATATCTGCATCTACAGAATGGACCACTGGAATGATAGGAGTAGTTACGACTCTACTACTTATTTTCTTAGTTGTTCCAGTCGATTGGCTATTCAAGAAGTTCCATCAACAATCTTTTGGGATATGGGAATTCCTCTTCGGTGGTGTTTGGAACGCTAGGGCGCAAAAAGGTGAAGGTNGCACTGGAAATAAATTATTCCAGAGACTTGAATCATTAAGCGATTATACAGAGTCTAAAGGATGGCTTGANGATAAGGAATAATTAGACAAAATCTTTCATGGTTATGATACTNATTTAAACAAATAGTTTAGTATTAGTCCATCAATTCAGAGCCATGGAAACTGAAGAAGAAATGTGTTCACATGCTAGAGCTGCTTTAGCGAAACGTAAAACTCTCGAAGAAATAGATATTCACAGTGTAGATGCATCTTCTGATAATGAAGTCGGACATGAGGCAATTAAGGATCATTTCGCAGATGCTTACAACAATGTGGCAGATAAATCCTCCTCTAGAGGAAACGCCAAAATCGCATCTATTCTAATGAAAAAACTTGGATATACGGATGAAGAAATGAGAATAATCGGTTCCGATGCTAATTTAATGCAAGGGACAGGAAATCCTCACATCGCAGCAAATATCCAAGTAGGAGAGGTTGTGGTTGATTTGGGTTCAGGTTTTGGAGTAGATGCATTTGTTGCTGCGGATAAGGTAGGTGAATCTGGGAAAATAATTGGAATTGACATTTCTCGCTCTGAGGTAGATATATCTCAGAAAAGGTCAATTGATAGAGGATTGGAAAACATTGTAACATTTAGAGAGGGGGATATTGAAGATATTCCACTTCGTGATTCTTACGCTGATTGTGTGATCTCAAATGGNGGTTTTTGTTTAGTTCCTGATAAAANTAAAGCTTTTACTGAGATTTTTAGAGTTCTAAAACCTGGCGGTCGTATGTCTATATGTTGTACTACTAATCGTGTTGAATTACCCAAAGATGTTGATTGGCCAGTATGTATGAATGTATTTATGAAATTAAATGATATCGAACCTATGCTAAAGAAAATTGGATTTACAGATATTAAAATTGATTTATCAAATTCAAGAATGGACTTATGGGACTTAGAAGCATTAGACGTTCAAGAAGAGATTTCTAATCTTGATTCAAAGGAAAGAGAAAAATATACTAAAGAGGCTTATGAAAAAAGAAAAGAAGATAGCTCGGTACATTCTGGAAGTGAGAGATTTCAACACCTTGAGGGCTTTGATATGAATGAGTTATGTGCTAGAGTTGTGATCACTGCTAAAAAGAATCATGAAAAAATACGTACTAATTCTTCGTTCAATCAATTAGTAAGGTCAAATATGCCAAATCTCAGATATCCCATACTTGATAATAATCTTGATAAAAAATATTATTCTGAAAAAGAATGGATGGAAGCAATTACAAAATCAAATGTAATTTTCTTTGGTGAAAGACATAATAATTCAGTAATTATAGATTCTCAAATGAGAGTTTTATTAGAAATCAGTGATTTTGCTAAATATCGTGGATTGCGTGGTGATGGTTCAGGAAATGTTTCATTGGTGATGGAACAATTCATCACACCTGATCAGCAAGATGAATTAGATAACTTCATTTCAACAGGTATTCCTTCTGGTAAAATGAAAGATATGGGGGGATTTGAATGGGAAAAATATTGTAAGTTATGCAATCTTGCTTACGAACTAGGCAATGTGAAAATTTATGCTGGATTTCCAAGTCGAACTAAAGCTGTTTCAACTGTTGTTAGAGATGGTTATCAGAAGGGGTTGTTACAAGCAATTGAAGAAGGTTCTCTGAAAACTAGTCAAGATTATATTCCAGGTTCTGAAGAACATTACAACGTTTTTGAATCCATGATATCTGGACGTAATCTTAATTCTTCAGATAATCCAACTGACGATTATCGCCGAATTTTCCCTGCACAAATTCTGAAAGATTGTGTTATTTCTAGAGTTGTTTCTGATAGGATCTTGTCAGGCGATTCTGTAATGTGCTTAACCGGCCATGGACACACAGATTTTCTCTTTGGAATTCCCGAGAGAGTTATACAATTTCACCCTCAAAAATTTGATTTTTGTACAATTTCTTGTGCTGGGGAAAAGGAAAACAATGTAGAGAATCTTAATGGGCAAATAATTGCAGATATGATACTTGAAATAAATTAAACATTGTTTTGATAAACATTACTTCAAAAGGACCTGCCCATATCTGTCATTATGTCTGTGTCGGATTACTTACTTGCACCTAGAGTTGATCACAGGGGTTGGAAAACTCCGAGTGAGGCATCAAGAATATTACTTTTATTTGTTATAGGAGTTGTCTCTTATTGGGCGTGGCCTATATCCGATGGGATGATTTACATGTGGCTAACTATAATCATTTTAGTTTCAACAATAATTCTTCCAATAGGTTGGTTAATTTTGTCTTTCGCCAGTCAAAACAGGGAATCTAGGAAACTAACTCCTTCAGTAGGGAAAAATCAATCTTGATNTTCACAGTGGTGTTCTGATACCTATTGCTCGTACTACACACCAGCCGGCTCTAGCTTCCCACATTGCAAATATTCCACCAATTATACTTCCTGTAACTAACATCCAATAGGGTTCAGGTGATAGAACTCCTTGCGTTACTAAGATTGCTAATACAAATCCCGCTATTATCGCAAATATACCAGTAACAAAGCGTACTACTCTACCTTTAGCATCGATATTACATGCTCTTTCCATATATTTCGTTTGGGTAGGCAGCATATGAATGCGTGTTTTTATTATTACTTTTATTACCACTTCAATTACAGTATATTACATTGCAATTGGGCTGATAGAAAATATTCACACCATTTATTTAATGGAAGGTTAGCATTGGGAATGTCATGGCAGCAAGTCTGGAATCCACTTTCGTAGCGGTTTTAGTATTACTTTCGCCATTATTTTTAGCTACTCCTCTATCTTTTGCTTGGAAGTGGTGGACGGGAATGGAGCCTGAACATGAACACTACAGAGAAAAAGTCAGAGTAGTTCTAGATTCAGGAATTCCACTCAGNAGATACCGTCCAGAATTAGATGCAGAAGCAAGAAANGTGTATCTTGATCCCGANCGTCAAGCAAGAATTGAATCAGATCTCCTNAACCCTCTAGGAGTAACTCATTTTATCTTATTCCCAGCTCTAATAGCTTGGCCTATATTGTTTCCATTCTCAATTATAATTGGGTTATTAGCTTGGTTCCCTTTGAAAATATTTGAATGGATTCTAATTGAGAAAAAGATTCTCCTTAAAATCGCTAATTTAGTGAAGAAAGCCAACCGATGGGAGATTATAGGGATTCCAAGATCAGATATTGGAATTAAGACCTCTGACAGGATTTTATCATCNATCCACCGAATGCCGATTACAGTTTTNTTAGGCCTTTTTTCNTTTTTACTAATAATGAATCTTCATTGGTTAGCCGGTTTTAGCATTAAGAACACAATACTNGTTTCATCNCTACTTTACATTATCTTAGTTTCATTTATTTCTGTAATCAGNGCGGCAACAGCAAGTGCACTTTCTTTTGCAGATATTCCNAAAAGAAAAGTAATTCCGATGGATAGTTTAGTNGAATCATGGATGGCACCNTGGGTAGGTGTAGGTTTGGTATTCTTCCTTGTAAGACAATTAACATTCTCTTACAAGGCNATTCGTGAAGATACTCTTTTTGTTGATCCAATCATTTTTTCATTATCCATACTNTTGGTATTGTATACTGCAACAATAATTGGCCTAATGATTGAGGTTACATTTTTTAGGAATCGNGCTAATGATGTAAGAACNAAATTCCAACATCAAGTTATTGAAGTNCATAATCCNCGNTTGTATTTATTTACACAACATCTCGGTGATCTAAAAATTTCTCCTNTGATGTCATTAGATGAGTGGTTGCAGAAGAATGAGAGTTTTGATTCAACTGATTTCGATAATATCTAATTCATCAGTTTTTAAGATGAATTCGTTNATCTTGATTTCTTCTTCTAAATTATTGATTATTAGGAAACCAGAATTTCCAACACTTGTTGTAATGTTAATTTTAGTCCCATTTCCAGATACATATTTTCCTAATCCAATTTCTTTATCTGAGTTGAATCTCAAAATTTTCTTTTTTCTTTTCTCTCTACTTTCTAATCTAGCATGTATCTCTTGACCTGGATAACATCCTTTTTTCAAATCTACAAATTTATCCAGTCCGAGCTCTGAGGGTAGGAAATTATGCTTGTATTCATCAAATGATAAAATCCCATTAGATATTCTAAAATCAACCCATTTTTCTAGTGCTAATTTATTGCAATTAGGGCCAAAATTTTCCATTATAAAACTACCAATCTCATTAGTTTTTAGAATAACGTCAATTTTAATTCTCCCATTATGTTTTGAAGCCTTGAAGTAATTCTCCTTCCAGTTTAGCCAATTATTATTAATTCGATTATATTCTTTAGGGATTATCTCTAGTAAATCATCTTCATAAGCTATTATAGAAATTTTTGACAAAATTTCATCACCATTCATTATACGAACATCTTCATTCCAGTGGATACCTGAAACAATTAATTTTCTAGTATCTTCTGCAACTTCTGAGTTACCTAAAATTAAGAGTTGTTCTTGAATACGTAAAATTTGTAATGAGTCAGTTATTCTACCATTTGCATTACAAATCAAAGTATCAATACTTTGTANATCAGAAATTGATTTAATATTTGATGTAATTAATCTGTTAATATGTTCAATACAATCTTTCCCTTCAGCAACTGATATGCTACAATTATGTATGTAATAATCTATATTGCCCATATTAATCAACCAAAAGATTGACCGCAACCACATTCTCTAGATGCATTAGGATTAGTAATGTTGAATCCTCCTCCCATTAATGTATCTTTGAAATCTAATTCTAAACCATTTAGAAGTGAACTATCGCCATTATGAATGTAGACCTCTACTCCTTCAAAAGTTTGTATTTGGAAATTTTTAGAATCTGGCTTCTCAATAATTTTCATATCATACAAGTATCCAGAACATCCTCCTGATTGTGCACTAATGACAAGGCAGTGNGTTTCTTCATCCCCTTGCATTGTCTTTTTCATTTGGTTGATTGCATTTTCCGTAACTGTAATTCTTACTTCTACAACTTCTGTTTGTGTAATCACAGGTAGGGAAAAGCCTCCTTCGCCTAGAATGCCCATGTATCGTTGATACAGTAGGGCTATATGAATAATCGTGTATTAACTCATTACAACCTATGGTAAGATAAGATATGTATGCATCCGCAAGCCATGGAGGGGCTGACTGATGTGCCAGCGAGATGGATCACTCCAGAAGGGATGGAGAAAGGCATTGATACAATCTGTATAGAAGAAGCACTTTCGATATCAGTATCTAATGGAAGCGATATTAGTTTCTCTCTAGGTGTTACAATGAGGACTCCTGGGAACGATATTCAATTAGTCACTGGACTTTTGTATTCTGAGGGTGTAATTAATTCATATGAACAAATNAGNGATTTNAATATTAATGCAGATAAAATACAAGTNATTGTATCTGATATCGATGAAGGATTAATTTCCGATTTCAATCGCCGAAATACTTCAACTGCTTCGTGCGGTGTTTGTGGAAAAGAATCAATTTCTAATCTTCTTCATATCCATGGTCCTTTACTTTCAAAAAGTTTCACTATAGATTCATCAATAATTTCTTCGAGTATTGATCAGTTACGTAGCCAGCAAAAATTATTTCATGATACTGGTGGGACTCATGCCTGTGGTTTATTTGATATTAAAGGCAATTTNNTGTTTATCGGTGAAGATATTGGTAGGCATAACGCAATGGATAAATTAGTTGGAAGTGTATTGTCTAAATCTAATGAAATATTTANAGAAAGTTTCATAATTTTTTCTGGAAGACTTTCATTCGAACTGGTACACAAAGCTAGAAGAGCGGGAATAAGTATCCTAGTTTCAATAGGCGCTCCAAGTAGTCTAGCAATCGATATCGCGGTAGAACATGGACTGACAATTGTAGGTTTTGCTAAGAATAACAGCATGACAGTTTATACAGGTCGCACCCGTATCATAAATAGTTAGTAAATTGAGGTGGTAAAGTGGGAGATGAAATTAATCCATTAACGCCTTTGGAAAATGAACCCCCNGATTTGAATCCTCCAAAGAATTCTGCTGCTGGTATACCTGCTGTAATATCTACAATGAAATATGGTGTCAGAAATATGGGTGTAATTAATTCCATAACTAAATTATCCAAAGTAAATGACTTCCATGGGTTTGATTGCCCAGGATGTGCATGGCCTGATCCCGATTCCCATCGCTCTTTCGCAGAATTCTGTGAAAATGGTGCTAAGGCAGTTTCTGATGAGGCAACTAAGAGTAGGGCTGATAGTGATTTTTGGTCNAAATGGTCTGTATCAGAACTTTCACAAAAATCCGATTATTGGCTTAATTCACAAGGTAGATTAACAGAACCAATGATACTTAATCCTGATTCAAAACATTATCAACCCATATCTTGGAACGACGCCTTCGATATCATTGCAGATAATTTATTATTATTAGATAATCCTGATGAAGCTATATTTTATACCTCTGGGAGAACAAGTAATGAAGCGGCTTTCTTATGGCAATTATTGGCGAGAAGATTCGGTACGAATAATCTTCCAGATTGCTCTAATATGTGTCATGAATCTTCCGGAGTCGCTTTGAACGAGTCAATAGGGATTGGCAAAGGTACAGTTACTTTAGATGATTTTAATTCAGCAGATCTAATTATCGTAGTGGGGCAGAATCCAGGGACTAACCACCCTAGAATGTTAACTGCATTAAGAGATGCTAAGAAAAAAGGAGCATCCATTATTAGTATTAATCCTCTTATTGAAACCGGAATGAAGAAGTTCAAGCACCCTCAAAATCCAATTGAAATGCTAGGTTTTGGTTCAAAAATTGCTGACAAGCATCTCAAAGTCAAGATTAATTCCGACCAAGCACTTTTCCGTGCGTTATCAAAATCTTTGATCGAATCAGGAAATGTTGACGAAATTTTTATCGATAAATACACCAACGGTTATGATGATTATAGAAAAGTAGTTCTCGAATCAGATTTTAATGAATTATCAGATATAACTGGAATCCCATTACNAGAGATTTTAGATGTTGGAGAGAAGGTATCNCAATCTAAATCAACAATAGTTTGCTGGGCAATGGGAATTACACAACATAAAAATTCTGTATCTACAATTCAAGAGATAGTTAATTTCCTTCTTCTTGGNGGTAATATTGGAAAAAAAGGGGCTGGCGTTTGCCCAGTAAGAGGTCACTCAAATGTTCAGGGAGATAGAACTGTGGGAATTAATCACAAACCTTCTCCAATTTTCATAGATAGTCTCGAGAAATCTACAGGAATTAGAATCCCNGAAAAACATGGTTTTGACTCAGTTGAGGCTGTCAAAGCAATGGAAGAAGGTCTTGGAAAAGTTTTCTTAGCTATGGGAGGAAATTTCCTTTCTGCTATGTCCGACACAAATAGAACCTCAACAGCATTATCAAATTGTAATCTGACTGTTCATATTTCGACAAAGCCTAATAGGTCTCATTTGATAACTGGTAAAACAGGCCTTATATTGCCATGTCTCGGTCGTACTGAAGAAGATATTTCTCAAATCGTGGGTAAGCAATTCGTAACTGTAGAAAATTCAATGGGAATTGTGCATTCTTCGACAGGTACATTCAAGCCAGCCAGTGATAAATTAATCTCCGAGCCAGCAATTGTTTCAGGAATTGCTGGCGCTCTTGAATCGCGATTAGAGCGGAGCGGGATACCATGGAAAAATCTATCAGAAAACTATAATTTAATCAGAGATCTAATCGAAAATACAATTCCTGGATTTGAAGATTATAATGTCCGAATTAAATCTAAGTCTGGTTTTTATTTGCCGAATCCTCCTAGAGATTCTCGTACTTTCCAGACTAAAAATGGNTTAGCAAATTTCGTTTCTAGCGATATTACTTACGCTAAATCCTTAGATAAATTCATGATGATGACTATCAGATCTCATGATCAATATAACACTACCATATACGGACTAGATGATAGATATAGAGGCATTAAAAACGGTCGTCGTGTAGTTTTAATGAATCATAAAGATATTGTCAATCTTGGTTTATCCAAAGGATCTATGGTCGACTTAAGTTCAGAAATGAAATCAGGATTAGTCGTTTCACCTAATTGGTTTGTAGTTCCTTATGAAATTCCTGAAGGTAATATTGCTACTTATTTCCCTGAATCTAATATNCTTATTCCTTTGGATAGTGTTGCTGATAGAAGCAACACTCCTACGAGTAAATCTGTGCCTATATCAATTACTAAATCTAGAAATAATTTCTAAAAATCAGTTTCTTGCTTCTAAATCCTTGCTCTAATAAGTTTCAGAATTATCTAGCCCAGTTTCTTTTGTTCTTTAATCAATAACTTACATCTACTAATTTGTGTTTGACATAATCTTTGATCCTCTTTTCCGAGCCCTCTATTTTTAGCCTGTTCAAAACATTTTACTGCATCAGCATACAGCTCAATTGATGCATATGATGATCCCATGTTGTATAGTGTTCTACCAGTTACCGAAGTAGGGTCTAGAACAATGGCAGAATGATATTCCTGTATGCTTTCAACAAATTTTTCTAACTGGTACAATGCATGCCCCTTTCCATTATATGACCTGACTCTAAGTTCAATTTCTTCTTCAGGTGCTCCTTCTATAGCCTTATCGAAGCAATTCAAAGATTCCATTGGATTGTTTTCAGTTAACAAAATCAGACCTTTGTTATACCACTCAATTGATTCATTAACATCTCTTGAATTATTTTCTTCAATTGTATTTATTTTTTCTTTAACTTCTTTAGCGGCCGAAATCAAATTCTCCATTTCTTCATTTTCATCTATTACNCTTTCTTCCTTACTCATTTCNATTAATTCTTCTACTCTTTGCAGGCACTGGTTAGCCCTTTCAATGTAGCCTGCTTTTGATAGAGCATCTGCNAAGCCTTTCCAAGAATTAATATCTGAACTATCTTTTTTCAACAATTCTTTCCACTCATTTACAGCAGCAGCATGGTCTCCTTTTTCGGTCATTTTGTTTGCTCGAGAAGATCTTGCAGTTCTACTATTAACAAAATCTATTTCCTCTTCTTGAATATTCTCTTCGGGTATAGTTTTAGCAGGCAGAGAAACTATTTGCAGATTTTTTCCTTCCATATATTTATGAGAGTAATCGAATAAATTTATTTCTATATTGTCCATTGAATTAGCAATACGTAATAATTCNNTATCNTCTCCAATTGATTCAATAGCCATTTTCGCAAAATTTACAGACCTTTCAGGGTCTTTCTTCTCTAGTAAAAATGCTAGATTTGCATTTGTTGGGCCATAATCNGGATTTATTCTATGTGCTTGTTCAAATGATCTAATAGATTTATTAATATCACCAAGTTTTGCGTTGCTTACTCCAAGTCCGTACCAAGCAGATGTACAATTATTGTCAATATTAGTTATTTTTAGATATATTTCCGCTGCTTCAACATAATTGTTATCATCTGCAAATTTATTTGCATCATGTAACATTTCTGCTATGTCGAAATCGGACATATCACGCGCATATACTTTCTCGAATTAAGTATTGGCTGTATTTGTTTATTTTTAGGCCAGTATTCAAGTCATGTACTTCGTGCGGAGGATATGGCGCGCCAACTTAGGGTAATGGGGATTTGCGGAACTTATACATTAGAATCTGCAAATGGAAGAATGCTTGAGATAATTTCTGATAAACTCAAAGCCAGAGGAATAGATTGGGTAGTATGGGATAACAAGAAGTATCCATTACCATTTGTTGGAGAAGAAGGATGTTGGGATCATCCTAATGTTAAGAAATACAAGGAATTAGCTGACTCAGTAGATGCTTTTGTCCTTTCTAGCCCNGAATATCATGGTACAATGAGCGGAGTAATGAAGAANTCTNTAGATTGGTTATCTTTTGATCAAACATCAGGTAAGATTTTTGCATTTATTAGTACTTTAGGTGGTCAATCTAATACAACAACCCTGAATCATATGAGAACTGTTGCTAGATGGATACACGGATTTTCTATACCTGAACAATTAGTTATTGCAAAGGTAAAAACCGCTTTTGACGAAAATGGGGATATTGTGGATGAGGATATCAAGAATCGTATTGACAAATTTACTGACAGTATTATCAAACACACAGAGAAACTTAGAGGCTGATTATTTAATCCTNATTTCCCANTTCGCCATGGGTTTGTGCCAGTCTCTTAATTGATCAGTTTCTAGGCGNATTTGAACTTCTTCTCCTTCCTCATATGTACTTTCATCAATACTAAAATCAATNACCTTTGTATTACTTCTAAATGTATCATCGAACAAAATCAGTTCTTTAACAGTATTTCCNGNCTGAGTATATTGTAATATCACTCTTAGATGACACTCTTGAAGTGGATTTCTCAGTGANCANGATTCACTACTTCCATCATGTTCCACTGTAAGAAAACCTTCTATTATTACAGTATCAGAGACGGTAACTAAATCAATTATGGTATCTTTTGCGGTTGGAGCACATTCACATTCCATGTTATCCGCTTCTGCATCTGCCACTAAATTGACCTTCACAATCAAGGTATCAGTATCNATTGAAGAAGATGTTATCGATGTTGCTAAAATAAAGTATGTACCTGGTTTTTCATATTGATGAGATACTTGATTTCCTATTGCAGTATTTCCGTCTCCGAAATCCCAATTTACGATTTCCGCTCCTGTGCTTGAGAAATTAAATTCATACAAAATCTGTGTGATTTCTGTTTCTTCGTCGTTATCTCCCTCATCAATTTCAATTAAACTATATTCATTAAAACCAATATTGTTATTTACAGATATCTCAAAATTTATTCCATCATCGTTGGATAATAATGTTAAGTTATTTCCCAAAACTAGGCTGCCAAAACTCAATGATACTAAAAAAACTGTAATTACTGAGACCGATGCAAAACGATTCAACACAACATNGGATTTCATAATTTACTTTTGAATTAATGTTTATTTGAAGTGGTTATGAAATATTCGATAATGNAAAAACATATTTTGATTACCTAGTCGGAAATAAGTTAATTATCCATTATCAACTCCATAGGTTATGTCACTATTGATTGAGGTCATTTCAAACCGGATTGATGGATTGAGCTGGATAGAATATTTTACATTTGCAGTGAATACGTTTGTATTNATATTTTCAAAAAATATCTCTAAGCTTCATGGCGAAGACGATGAGGCCAAAACTAAAACAAGATTACGTACACTNCATTTATTCAATTTAATTGTATTTTCTGCNTTTATTCTATCTATTTTAGTAAACANTAAATCATTTCCGGATGAGCAAATAAGTCATTCTTCTCTCTGTTTACTAATATCTTACTTGGTATACAATATTGCAGATGGTATGATTTTATCAAGATATGGTGAAAATATTACCGTGATGGAATCATCAAGATATACTGAAACAGCAACATCAAGGACATTAGATTTAATCATTCTTGGAGTTGTTATTGTAACTTCAACAATTACTCTGATTAATATTTGGGGTATCACTGGAATTTTAGAAACAACCGGAGCTGTAGGTTTTCTAGCAGTACTGATATTTGCCACAAAGGATTATTGGCTTGGAGATTTTCTTAGTGGGATTCTAATTATAAGTGGTGACAATGTCAGAAGAGGGGATGTAATATCTATACCTGATATGGATATCATGGGTATAGTAATGGAAATCGGAGGTTTACAAACCAGAATTAGAGATCTTGTCCAAGGTCATGATATTGAGGTTCCAAATAATTCTATTCTATCCAATAGGACGGATTTCTTTAAATTAAATCATGGTGGTCCTTTGAAAGATTACGTTGATTTTAATATCGGATATGGCGTGAGTACAGAAATAGTTGAGAATTATTTGAATGCAGTCTATGAATCNGCTAAAGAAAATATTGATGGATTAAATGAAAATAGGAAGCCAATAATTTCGTTGAAAGAGAATAGTAATAATGCTGTTCGATGGAGATTGACTTACTACGTATCAAGGCCTTATCGTGTATTAAAAATAAGGGATGCAATAAATTTGTCTGCTTATGATTTACAAGCAGATTTCGATATCGATTTGAGTACACCTCAATTAGAAGTTTCAGTTANTAAAAANTGAAAAGCATATTTTTCTAACTATTCGTATGCCCACTCGCCATTTCTCATTACAGGAACTCTTTCACCATCTTGAGTTATTCCATCAATATTAAGCTCTCCAGAACCGATCATCCAATCAACATGGATATTAGATGTATTTCCGCCAGCAGCGGCTACTGCTGCAGGATCTTTTCCGATATCTTCTCTGAAGCATTTCGAGTAACATTGTCCTAATGCTATATGGCANGATGCATTCTCGTCATAGAGAGTATTGTAGAAAAGGAGGCCCGAGGAACTTATTGGCGATGAATGAGGTACTAAAGCTACCTCTCCTAATTTTCTTGCACCTTCGTCTGTATCAATAAGTTGTAGGAATACTTCTTGACCTACATCTGCACTNGCTTCAACGATCTTTCCATCTTCAAATCTAACTTCTATACCATCTATTAGCGTTCCTCTATGAACTAATGGTTTGGAGGCCCTGACTGTTCCGTTAACACGATCAGCATGAGGGGTTGTGAAAACTTCTTCAGTAGGGATATTTGGAGTACAAGTAATTCCATTTCGAGAAGTACTGGCGCCTCCTTTCCATGCATGTCCATCAGCTAATCCTAGAATCAAATCAGTTCCTGGTGCTGTGTAATGTAATGAGTGAAAATTCTGTTCATTCATCCAATTCTGTCTAATTGACAAAGTTTCTTGATGTTCCTTCCAAGCAGCAATTGGGTCATCATTATCCACTCTTGAAATTGAAAAGATAGCTTTAGCTAATGAAGCAACTGCGTCCTCATCATTTTTCTCAGGGAAAACTTGCTTTGCCCATGCAAGTCCGGGATAAGATACAATATTCCAGTTGGTTATGAAATTTGTAATCGGCTCCATTGCCGGTTTTGCAGCCATTGACATAGATTTCCCTGCTCTAGCTACCCTTGCAGGATCTTGTTTCGCTAGAAGAAGTGGGTTTGCAGCAGAAATTGCAAGTCTCGCTGTATTCTCGTTATATGCTTCCCCCATCGCCTTAAACAACCATTCTGGTGCTCTGTCCAGGCTTTCATCAGTTGCATGTTCATAGCGAGTGAGTTGTAATTCATCATCACTCAAAATAGTTGATACTACACCTGCTCCATTTTTGTAAGCTTCAGCAGAGATTCTTCGTATTAGAGGAAGTGCTTCCACAGGTCCAGTAATTATCAGGTCTTGCCCCNCTTGAAGGTTAAGNCCTACTCGNATNGCTACTTCCGCTAAACGGTCTAGCATATTTACATCGAAAGGCAAGTCCTCGTCAGNTAGAATGTTCATGTACGTTGGAATTGTTTGTTCTGTATTAACCTTTCAATTATTATTTTAGAATGTTTAACCTTACACAAAAAACTAATTTAAATTCATATATTTGCAGTAAATTATATACAGCATCGTGAGATAGGATAAATTGGGAATATAGATGAGTGGACAATTAGCAAAATTTGGTTTTATAGCAAGTATGACATCAGTAGTAGGGTCATTGTACCTTTACTTTGTTGGTGACGATGAAATGTTAGGTATATTTGTAGGATTATGGGCACCTACGTTAATACTAGCTAGTAAAGAAATAGAAGCTTGGATGGAAAATTAATACATCTTTTGACAAAACCAAGTGGTTCTAAAAGCGTAAGGGACTTGAGTGATACCCTCCTCGTAGATATGATGAAATCTTCTCCGCGGGTTGTTGCTCTATTGATATTGGCTACGCTAATCCTCCCGTTAACAGCATCACAAATAAGCCCTGATAATGAGCGAGGAGGTCTAGATGCAGCAGGAGAATGGCAGCCAAGGCATTCTCTAGAAATTCACGATGAATGGTGGGAAGATTGGTCCAGAGACAAGAATCACGACAAGATAGATGATCGTCTAGCTTGGTTGCTAACCCAGCCTAATGATGTTTATTCACAATGGTGGAAGAGAGCCGACCAAGGATATGCTAGAGTATTCGTGGATTATGACCATCATCCGTCTACTGCAGATGTCAAGGCTTTGGAAAATCTTGGTGCAACTGTGACATTTAGACCGATATATCTTGATAGTTTGATAGCAAATGTCCCCTTAGATATTATACATTCTAAATCCCCTCTGTTGCAATTATCTGGCCTTGTCATGTTAGAAGATCTAGGGCTCGCAGAGACACACATGAACGAGGCGGCTCCAAACATGGGGGTGAATCAAGTTTGGTCACAATATGGCTATGATGGGACCGGAGTTACAATTGCAGTTCTTGACACTGGGGTACGCGGAGATCACGAAGGACTCAACGACATGGATGATGAACTGACAATCGGTTGCAATCAACCAGAACCAGACCCAATTAACACTAATCCAATCATAATAGACTGTGATCCCAAAATATCAGCATTCTACGATGCTGTGATAACTGATTCCGAACAACCTGCAGGGGAGTCTTACGATTCAGGAACTCATGGATCTCATGTAGCCGGAATCGCCGCAGGAACAGGTGGAGGACAGGTATCTGCAGATGGTGCTAGGTATATTGGAGTAGCACCAGGTGCCTGGGTGATTAATATCCTAGCTTGTTGTGATGGAGATATACAGGACATAATCGAAGGTGCCGAGTGGGCAATTGAGAATAAGAACTCTAAGGGGATAGACATACTGACCTCCTCTCTCGGAGAACAACAGCTCGAGATACATTTCGATAATGATGGTTCTTCTGCTTGGAGCCAACAAATGGATGCCGTAGCTTCCTCCGGTATCATAACTTTCCTATCTGCTGGAAATGAATTTGGTGGCGCCACATTTGCTGGTTGCAATACCATAGATAGTCCAGGAGATGCAAACCTCCCAATCACTGTGGCTAGTCTTGACAAAGATTTGGGTCTAGCAATATATTCCAGTAGAGGATATACTTCAGATGGTCGGGTAAAACCCGACGTATCAGTCATAGGATCTAACATAATGGCTCCAGATGCGGCAACCTCAGATGGATACACAAGTAAGTCAGGAACCAGTATGGCTACACCACTCATGGCTGGGATAGCCGCGTTGATGGTAGAAGCCAACCCCGACATTACACATGAACAAGTGAAAGCCATAATTAGTGCAGACTCGATTGAAAGAGACTTACAGTTACTTGATGACCCCGGTTTCAATGATTGCAGTTTACTGGAATCTAGACCAGATAATGAATTTGGATATGGGCAAGCAGACCCTCTTCTGTTTGTACAATCAGCAGGAGCAATAGATTCATCTCTTAACATCACGATGAATCTTGAAACACTTCAACGAATCGGCAATGAATCTCGAATCTCTGGATTTTCTTCAGGAGGTTCTCCAGGTTTAGGGTTCGTACAAATTAAGGTTGGAGGAGGAGATTGGCAACAAGCAACAGACCTTTCGACTGACGGTGACTGGTCCTCTTGGAATTTAAAACTACAACCTCATCTCGAATCAGGGAACTCTACTGTGTACTCTAGGTTAGTCATTAGTGATGACCAAATGTCTCCTGTAGACGCTCGTAGAGTTATATTAATTGATGGACAAACTGACGTTAGCGAAGGCATAGCTGGTGAAATGACGTTCGGTTTATATTTACTCTTGGTTTCAATCATAGCCATATTTGCTTTGCTAGGCTGGACTGCATTCATGGCTCGACGTAAGGGTGTGAAAGATGATCTAATCATGGATGGTTCTCAGCCTAATCTTTCAGTTGATGAAGATATTAATTGAGATTTAGCTCAACCACAACTTCAATTGTTCTGTCCTCAACAGACACACATGAGAAAGGGTTCCCTGGGTTCACTGAATTGGATTAGTCGATTTATCGATGAAACACCTGGTGATAATCAGGTCGGTGGCTTACCTAGGCAGGTACCGGGTGTATGCTGGTCAAGAGTTAATCCAACTCCTACACCAAACCCGGTTATCAGAATATGGTCTTCGGAGATGGCGGAAGAACTTAGTCTTGAAGCAAAGGAAAATGATATACTCGGTGGACAAAAATTATCTTCGGGAATGCATCCTTATGCTCAAAGATACGGAGGTCATCAGTTTGGTAATTGGGCGGGCCAATTAGGAGATGGTAGAGCAATTACCTTAGGTGAAGTAGATACTGGTGAGGAAATATTTGAATTACAACTCAAAGGTTCCGGAGTGACTCCTTACTCACGTTTTGCAGATGGAAAGGCAGTACTTCGTTCCTCAATTCGTGAGTTTCTTTGCAGTGAAGCAATGCATCATCTTTGTGTTCCTACAACACGTGCCTTATCCTTAGTAACGACTGGAGAAGATGTTGTTCGAGACATATTGTATGATGGGAGATCAGCTGCTGAACCGGGTGCAATTATTTGTAGAGTAGCGCCTAGTTTCATTAGGTTTGGAAGTTTTCAGATTCATTCAATGTCTGGAGATTTAGGAACTCTAAGAAGTCTAGTCGATTATACTGTGAAACACCATTTTCCTGACTACAATATCCAAACCGACGATGGTATAATAGAATGGCTAAAACGTATAGCAGATGAAACTGCATTGATGATAGCCCATTGGATGAGAATAGGTTTTGTTCATGGGGTAATGAATACAGATAATATGTCTATACATGGTTTAACCATCGATTACGGCCCATATGGATGGCTTGAAGATTTCAATCCTGATTGGACGCCAAATACTACAGATTCGGGTAGAAAAAGATATAAATTTGGTAATCAAGCACAAATCGGAGGATGGAATTATGCACGCTTATTGGAATCAATAGCGCCTTTGTTAGAACAACCAAACAAATTGCATAAGGCTCTCGATTATTATTATGAAACTTATCAAAATTATAATAATGGAATGTGGGCCGAAAAACTCGGCTTGGATGAATTCAATACTGGAGATGATAAACTAATTTCAGAATTAACCGCATTGTTACAAAGTGTTGAAACAGATATGACAATATTCTTCAGATTATTATCATCGATTAAAGAACCAGAGATTAGTCATTTAAACTATGCATTCTACTCTGGAGAAAACATCCCTGAACAAGAATGGAATGTATGGTTGAATAAGTGGTGGAGCAGAGTTAAACAAAATCCAGATCAGGAAAAAATGAAACTTGCGAATCCTAAGTATGTTCTAAGAAATTGGATGGCCCAATTAGCTATTGACGCGGCTGAGGGAGGAGACTATTCTGTTGCAATAGAACTCTATGAATTACTTAGAAACCCCTATCTAGAACAACCGGAATACGAAGAAAAGTGGTTCAAAAAACGTCCTGAATGGGCACGGTATAGAGTCGGTTGTTCAATGCTTTCCTGTTCAAGTTAATTTGAATTTATTGAGAAATTATTCTTCAATTGGGATAGGGAGATATTCTTCCTGACTCATTCTTCGTTCTAACCAAATCGGACCACCTGGTAGAATAGATAACAATCCACCCGTAATCACTGCACGAACATTCCATTTATTCTGTATCCAACCTAATCCTAGTAAACCTATGTAGAGTATCCAAAGAAAACCATGAATCGGTCCAATAATTTTTACTAAAATTTCTTTTCCACCTAGATATTTTAGTGGCATAGCGATGAAATACAAACAGATAGTTGAACAGGTTTCTGCAATCCCTGCAATGTTAAAAAAACGCATCTAATCACCGATTTAATTGAATAATTGTTTTATTTAGATCTTTGAGTAACTTTTTCCCTTACACGTAAGAAAATTATTATGTAAAAAATCATCACGGGTATGATTGTAAATAAACCTAAAAATATCAAAATTCCTACCGCATAAGGAATATCCCAAAAACTCTCAAATAATGGTAAGATGCTCACAGTAATTACAGAAAAAAGAGTGATAACTACGACTACAATTAGTGATGATTTATTTAACCAAACTTCATCCATAATATCTTGTATAAGATAAGGCCAAGTGAGTTTTGAATCTAACGGAGATTTTTCTTCATCATGCTCCACGTATTTGGTAGATTACACTGGCTTATGATGTATATGCTAACTAGTGTTGAAATTGATATATTACATACTACAGAATGAAAACCATAATGCTCTCGCCCAACCATGAGTCTGAGGGTGTGGTTGTATTTGGCAACTATTTCGATTGGACTTTGGATTTCTGCTACCGGAGCGGGAGGAATAATTTCAGATAGCACAGCCGAATGGCCCGTTAATATCTGGTGTTGGGGAGTCTTTACTGCCATCTTTGTAATGGGAAATAGGAAAGAACGCATCGAGATGCTCACTGTTGTGGCTCTAGCTACGCCGATGGAATTATTTTTCTCCGAGGTCTGGTTAATCTATGAATATCAGAGAGATTTCATGCCACTTTTTGTGCCAGCGGGGCATTATTTCCTCTATGATTTGGGTCGACGAGGGGCTGCCCAGATTCGCGAAAGTATGGCTATCAAAGCCCTTGTGCCGTTCGTTCCTTTGGTCTTCTATGGTGCATATACGGGGGGCGATACATCTGGATTAGTGATGCTGCTACTTGTACTCGGTTTTACCAAATGGGGCCCTCAGCCCCGTCTCTATGTCGTCATGGCTTGGACTGCATTGGCCATGGAAATATGGGGTACCTATCTTGGGAATTGGGCATGGGCATCAGAGGTTCCTTGGACCGGCCTTACATCATGGAACCCCCCGCTTCTTGTTGGCGCCTTCTACTGCTTTGGTGACTTATTGGTAAATTTGTGTGTTGCAATGTTCGATCCTGATTCTCTTGAGTCAGATATTGTTCAGTGCTAACTTAGCCAACAAACGACTCTTGTGATTTAACTTTATTAAATAACGACTTAGAGCATAAGTCATGAACTTACCTATTCTGTACTCTTTTAGAAGATGTCCCTATGCTATGCGTGCTCGAATGTCTATAGTTCGTTCAGGGTTCCATGTAGAACACAGAGAAGTCCTTTTGCGTGATCGGCCTACTCAGATGATGGAAATATCTCCTAAAGGGACAGTTCCAGTTTTGTTACTTTCCGATGGAACAGTCATAGAAGAGAGCTTAGAGATAATGGAGCATGTTCTCTCTTGGACATTAACAAATGATGAGAGAGAATTGGTTAGGCGTAATGATGATGAATTTAAATTCCATCTTGACCGTTATAAATACCCCAATCGTTACAAAGACATTGACGTTTTGGAACAAAGAGATAAAGCATGTAAATTTATAGAATCACTGGAAAGAGATATTCCTAATGGTAATCTTAGTGATGCGATTTTTCCTTTTGTTCGACAGTTTGCTAATCATGATCGCGAGTGGTTTGATGAGCAGAATTGGCCTAATGTTCATCAATGGTTAGCAATAAATCTAGAATCTAAAGAATTCTCTCTATGCATGACCAAACACAATCAATGGGTGTCTGATTGACCTCACTTATGACTAATTTAACAGAACAATCCGTACTTAGATTCATAACTCTATAGATTAGCGAATATTCATGCAACCAATTAGAAGAGTGTTGTTCGTATGTTTAGGATTATCTATTAGCTTCATAGGTTTACTAGTTTACAATATACCTTTAGGAGGTAATGAAGATTCAATCAACGATTGGTACGGTTGGATATATTTTGGTTGGGGTATTTTCGGTTGTTTTGGATTAGGCCCTTTAGTAATTCTTTATGGTCTATTTAAGGGATTGACAAGCCCACCCAAGTCTTAGGGTAGCATATTTGACGGGGATAGAATCATAACCTATTCAATTAATTCATCATTATGGCGGGGGGAGCAGCTATGGCAACAATCACCCTGATAGGCGCTTTTGTCTTGATTTTTATATTAATTATCAATTTAATTTTCTTCCTAAATCAAGATAGGGGCTTCATTGATTGGCTGAAATATGTAACTTCTAGACATAGATTAGTTGCTATACTCGAAATTGTATTTTCAATTATCTATGCCTTTGAGTTCTTGTCAATTGTTTTTCTTATCTAAGCGCCATAGATGAAGCTAAGGAAAACTCTCCGTACACCAGTGCATACATAGGGGAATCAACGAGAAGTGAAGTTTATACAGTATAAATAAATCATTAGAATATGGCAAAGTGGTCTTTTCTCGCTATGGCTATATTTTCCGAAGTAGTCGCAACATCATCACTCAAATCAACTGAAGGTTTCACCAATTTAATTCCATCTGTAATTGTATTGGTAGGTTATAGTGCAGCATTTTACTTCCTATCACTAACCTTGAACGAGATACCCGTAGGTATTGCATATGCCATTTGGTCAGGTGTAGGTATTGTTGGGGTTGCAATAGTAGCGATGATTTTTCACGAACAAAATTTAGATGTTGGGGCGATGATAGGAATGGGATTGATTATCTTAGGTATTATCGTAATGAGAACATACAGTACTATGATGTTAGAGTGAAATGGCACTAACCACTCTGAGTAACCACTGACTTAGAACGAAGTAAAGGGTACCCTTCCGATTACATATGAATCAAAGGGTTATTGATGGGGTTCACCAATATCTTTAGCTCAAAGTAATACTTTCGATAACGACGTCATAAACTGGTCTATCATTATCGCCAGTGTCAACTTCGCTGATATCCTTGATTGACTCTAGCCCGCTAGTGACATATCCAAATACTGTATGGACACCATTTAGATGGCTAGGATTGCTATCACTTGGAACGATGAAGAATTGACTTCCGCCAGTATCAGGAGAAGATGTTTTTGCCATTGAAAGAGCTCCAGGGGAGTGAGCCAATCCATTATCTGCTTCGTCAGGAATTGTCCAATCGTTCATACTACAACTATCTTCAGTTCCGGTTTGCTGACCGTTACAATATCCATACCAATTTGCTGCATAACCTCCATACCCATTTAAGCCCTCAATATCGCCACCTTGAATCATAAAATTATCAATAATTCTGTGGAATATTGTTGAGTTATAATTTCCTTTCTCTATATGAGCGAGGAAATTATCTACATGTATTGGCGCATCTTCTGTGTATAATTCAAAATTAATAATTA
>NYXJ01000048.1 GCA_002685315.1 Methanobacteriota archaeon | reverse complement strand
ATGATGGCGAGGAAGATTGTGAAGACGGTTCTGATGAGTATGATAACGATAACTCTGATGATGGCGACCATGACCATGACCACGATAACGATGATTCTGGCAATGATGGATGGGGTGATGAGCCAAGAGATTTATCTCTTACAGTAGCCAATAATCAAACCTTTGAGGCACCATTAAGTGATTTTTCAATCCAATTCTTGACTTGTAATTCTGATATTAGATCCGAGTGCAATGTAGAAGAAAGTGCGAGTCTCAATAGTCTAACCGGACAAATGGGTAATTCTACATATGTGTATGTAGACACAGACGCAGATGGAATGATTTCTGCTGGCGATACATTAGAAATTACAAATATGGGTCCGAATTTTGATTTTGATTTGTATGACTCATGGTCAGATAGCTATGTTTCTGATTCTGGAGTTAATGGGCCAAGTATACCTGGATTTGGCGGAATACTTGCAACTATCAGTATGTTAGCTGCGGCGTTCCTACTACCACGAAGAGACGATTGAATTATTCATCATTGAATACTTCAATTTCTACGTTACGTTTTACTAAATCTGTAAATTTGGATGTGTAACGAGTAGCTCTTACTACGTGATTATCAATCCAATGATAATTCCCTCCACGTGGCTTCCCCATTAACAGAGAATGATATTTGAATCCCTTTTCATCAAGCCATATCTCTGTAACTTCTCTATGATCTTCAGTCCGTGCAGTAAAGAAACAAATATGATGTCCTTCGATATACCATCTGTTAATTGTTTCAATAGCATCAGGGTAAGCTTCAGCAGTTGCCATTCTCCTAGGCTCTTCATTAGGTATGTCTTCACCTATAGTTCCATCTATGTCTATGAGATAATTTTTTTTCCCCGGCGGAAGAACCGGGCTCAATTTATTCCCTTGCTCATCCAAACTCTCGACTAACTTATCCATGCATTTCGCATTGTAAGAATGTAAATGAAGAAGATGGTGAATAACTTTGAAATTACCGAATTATGGAAATCATTTTTCCTTAATATTACATTTTGTATCCGTATTCCGAAGCATTATGTACAGACCGTAGGACGGAGTACCGTGCCGGGAGCATATGACAGAAGTCGTAAATCTGCTGTAGTCAGGAGTATTTCTTCTAATTACAGCAAAGCCCTCTCAAGTTATTTTGGTACAAAAACACCTAATCAAGAAGAAGCGATAGGATCTCACAACGCGTATGTCACAGCTCTTAGGGCACACGGTACTGAAGTTACCGTTTTACCAGAACTGTCTAATTTCCCAGATAGCTGTTTCGTTGAAGATACCGCTGTGATGGTAGATGGTAAGGCAATAATACCGAATATGGGGCACCCTACTAGAGAAGGTGAGCAACAGGCAGTAATGGATCATATGAGTGATTTTGCTGAAATCATTAGAATGCCGAAGGGCGCCAAATTAGATGGTGGCGATATAGTATTTTTTGATGATAGATACCTTGTGGGCATTTCAACAAGAACAAACAAGGAAGGTGCAGATTTCCTTTCTACTTTTATCAAAGAAGACGGATACGATGTCGAATTCATAAACGTCCCAGATACGACCTTACATCTGACAACAGTATGCTCATCTCCTAGAGAAGGTACTGTTATTGCTGCAGAAGGGCACCTTGAGGAAAGTCAGATTTCACGATTTGCTGAAGAAATTATTTGGATACCGAATAACGAAAGCTATGCATCTAACACAATAGGGTATTCAAATGATAGGTTAATTGTTGCAGGAGGTTTCCCTAAGACAAAGAATATTCTTCAAAATGAGGGATTCAGACTAATGTCGGTAGATATGGAGCCAATCATGCAAGCAGACGGTTCACTTACGTGCCTATCTGTTTTTACGTCTTAATATGGCTTAATTATTCTAGCATATTTGTTGGGACTGCACCGTATGCGTTTTCTCCCATATCGCCTTCTTGTACAAAGAGATAAATTAAGTAAATCGCGCCTATTAAAGGAACTAATGCAACAAACCACATCCAACCAGACATTCCGACATCATGTAGCCTTCTAACAACAAGAGTTATCGAACCAGGTACTAACAGAATCGGTGCTAACGCCATTAATGCAGGTAAAACAGGAACTTCTACTATTGCTAAAATTATTGAACCAATAATCATAGTCATTTGAAAAATAATACCTCCTAAAACCCAGAACCAATATTCTGATCGAGATGCTCTTCCAGATAAACTGAAAGAGTTCTTAAAACCACTTTTCATAGCACTCATAAATGGCATCATATTATTCGGTCTTCCTGTGTTCACTTGTTCCATAATAGAATTAAAATCATTATCAGATATGAATCTTTTTACGGCATTCGATTATTCCAAGTCTTTTTCTTTGTTTATATTTTTAATCAAATTTTTATCNACAATCAAAAGGGAATGAGTAATCTTAAGAAACATTTCATGCAAAGGCTCCCCATCCCAATTCTCTAATGAATTGAGTAATAATTTCGGTCGAATTAATGAAAGCAAAGGTTGCAAAAACTCTCCATCAGTTGGTATTATCACTTCATCATTTATTGATATGGAATTTTCTAGGCTGGAAAATACTTCGGCAGTTATCCAGGGGGCATCTACAGTTGCAAGTTGAATTGTATCTTGATTAAAACAAAAAGGATCTTTTAGATTTTCAATTATTGAATCAACCGGCCCAGCGTGTTGTATTGAATCTAAAACCCATTCAATATCATAATCAGATCCAATTACTTCTGCATATTCTTCCATTTTTTCAGGATTCGCAACAGCAATTCTGATTGGTTCTCTATCAGCCTTTTTCAAAGCCTCAACAACTCTCGTGATCATCGCTTTTCCATCAATTTCGATTAATGCCTTGTCCTGGCCCATTCTCTTAGATCTTCCTCCCGCAAGAAGTAAAGATTTCACGTACTCACCTTAATTCATTAAGTCGATTTAACGCATACTGTATTTCATCCATTAAATCCATAGCTCTATTCAATAAAACTTGCCTGTCTCTTCTTATTTCTGTGGTTTCCATCCATCTCATTAGTTGTGTAATGTCTTTTGAATCTCTCTTAATTGTCCATTCTAGGACCTCTTCCGCTATGGGGTCATCAGATGGTAACAGGCGCTCGACCATAGGTGCCGGACACCGTCATCAGCAATCAGTTGTACGCTTAATTCTGAATCAAATTACTCTTAATTCTAGTTAAAATTGAATCTCCAGGCGGAATTTCAATTGAGGTGATTTTCTCAATCAATCCTTCAGAGAAATCATGTTGATGTATCTTACCTGAGTAGATAACTATTAGAGATAAATGTTGATCAATCTTTCTTCCATTCATCCATTTCAAAATTAATTCTTCTGATGGTGGCTGACGTTTTGCTCTGTACAATTCTTCAATATTTAACAACAACGAATCAACAGATTCTACAGTATGAATGGAATCTTCCAGAATCTTCCAAGGATTTGTCCCCATTCCTTTATGATCAATATTGGCAAGCAAAATAGAGGCTAAAGCAACATCCTCTCTACCATGTCTTTTCCATAATCTATTAATTAATTTCAATAGAACTCTATGTGTATTTCCTGCTTCCGTAATTAGCCAAGATGCAAGGCTTCTCAGAAGTTCATCAGGCGTGCCTAGAATAAATGAATAACCCGACTCAACCATCATTCTATCAGTACTGGATTTCATTATCAATGCTGGAACTCCAATTGGATAAGCATTCCTAACTAGTTTAGCCAAAGCACGATCAGAAGAATGTATTTTTTTTGATTGATTATTCAGAAATTCATCAAGATTATCCTCAGAGCTCATTCCAATCCCTTATTTTTGTACTCTAAGAGTTTCATAAATCTCCGATAATCTATCCATGGTTCCTTTTAATTCATATCTTATGTTTTGGCGCACATTACGATGTACAATTTCTTCTAATTGACGATCTAGACTTCTAAGAATTGCTCTATGTTCAGAATCGCTGAGTTCAAACACTTTCCTCAAATATGCTACGATTCTTAAATCATCATCGGTTTTGTCGGTGTGGATGAGGAATGTTTCCAAAACTTGTTCATAAGTTGAAATTTTTTCACTATTAGTCAAAGGCACTCCTTCTTCAATCTCAATAGCCCGTATTATCGAATCATAGATCATTTTTGGTTCCTCATCGCTCAATCTCAAAGCCCTCGCGAGTTTTGTAATCAATCTCTTTTCACCAAATGTAAGGTTTCCATCATTGAGGGCAAGACTGACGACTCCTCGAAAAACTACTCGCCTATCCGAGGAGGGTTCAACCATGAACATCGTCAACGGTTCTATGACTTAATCTCTATCATCATGCGATATTATTGATAATTCCTCTATATTCATAGGAGCCTTCATGAAGGATGTAACCGCGGGCACTAGTNGGTAATCAGCCACACTCGCGGGCGTTTTNCGNCCATCCAACCCAGAAACCTACTAGGTAATTGGGGGTGAAACCCTCTAGTTGGGCCGAAAACCGGAAAGGAATTATTATGTCAAATACAGAAGGAAAATATATCATACACGCAACAATTCGTTGTGACGGCACAGTCGCCAGAAAAGACGTCGTAGGGGCCATATTTGGTCAAACCGAGGGTCTTTTGGGAGACCAGTTACAACTTAGAAAATTACAAAGAACAGGCCGNATNGGGCATGTCGATGTAACACTGAATCAGAACAANGGGAAAGTGCAAGGAGAAATCTCACTATCTTCTTCTATTGATCAGGTTAGNACGGCAGTCATNGGCGCAGCATTAGAAACAATAGATNGAATNGGNCCATGCAAGGCAGTTATCAAGGTTAAAGCAATTGAGAATATCAGATCTGCAAAGCGAGAAAATGTGATTGATCGTGCTAAGGCATTATTATTGAACATGGTAAACTCAGGCCAAGATGAATCTAAGAACATATTAGAAGAAGTACGTTCAGTACTAACTTTGGATACTGAGAAAGATATTTCTGGAATGACAGCAGGACCAAAAGTTTCAGACAGCAGTGCAATTATAATTGTTGAAGGACGAAATGATGTTAGAAATTTACTGAAGTTTGGCATTAAAAACGCTATAGCAACAATGGGGTCTGGAATACAAGAAGAATTGGTAACACTTGCTCAATCGAAAACCACAGTCACTGCCTTCGTCGATGGTGACAGAGGTGGAAAACTTCTACTGATGGAACTTAGCGGCAAATTAGGTAAATCATTAACACACGTTGCTTTAGCCCCTCAAAGTCGTGAAGTCGAGCATCTAGAAGGAAAAGTAATTACTAAATGTCTAGGACAGAAAGAACTTGCAAACAAAGTAGTTTCTCGTATACAATCAGATTTAGCGAAAGAAGATGATGCTGCTGTAGGGCGCGGAGAAGAAATTCTCGAAGCACCNGAAGAAATCAAAGGCTGGGCAGGAATGTTAGAGGGCTTGAAAAGAAACCAAGCAGTTATTGTAAATGAAGATGGATCCGGTAGCGAACCAATCGGTGCTAGTTCTTTGGAATCAAAACTTGCAGAATCAGAGGGAGCAAAAGGTCTCGTTTTTGCTGGAAAAGTAACAGATAGAATTTTCACTTTAGCGGCTGGNGCTGGTATCGATAGCGTCGTAGCATCTTCAGTTGGAAAAGTAACTAGAAAATCCGGAGTACAGGCTTACTCAGCNTCTGANATGTAAGANTTTAANNNAATTGGCTAAAATTAATTACTTTAAAAAAGCCGTTGTAAAGCTACTCANCAGTAGAAGCCATCAAAAGTCCTACATNCCCGCTCCCAATGGATGGAGCAGTCGACGTCGNTAATTCTAGCGTTGTATGGCTTGGTTGGAATTGCGTTAGCNACTCTATGGNTACGTCACCAATCTGTATTAAGACAGCGAGACGAAATGCGCACCAAACTTGGTAATTTACAGGGTAATTTAGCTAGTACTTCTAATCGCCTAGATTTNCTTTCAAGNGGTGTAGATACNATTCTAGGAGAAACTCCAGAAGTCCNTGAATTATTNTCGGTCCATAAATCTCTNGAATCNGCAGAATCATTACTTTTTGAGCAGGATGTAACTATCAGTTCCAGCGAGTCTTGCGCTATAGCAACCCATGCAGCAAGATCGATTCTTTCTAATTACTTGAATGATTCAGAAACCGAAGGGAGTGAAAATATATTGCCAGGNATTATTCCTTTAGTACTAAGGCTGGATGCAATTCTTACCGAAGCGGAAATGAAATCTGAAGATTTAGAACTTAATGGCGATGAACAAAGAGGCTTAGGNGAGTTATTTCATGAATCAGGAAAGTTCGATAGAGCTACAGATTTCTATCGTAGAGCAAATTTACTCTCTCCTGAAAGCTCCTCTATTCTCTTATCCTTGGCATCGATACAAAGAGATGAGGCTGATCTTGACTCTTTAGATAGAACATTAGAGCGTTTGATAGTAATTAACCCAGATGATGTAGATGTATTAAAAGAACAAGCAATATTNCTTTCCGGAAGTGAAGATGAACGTTTGAATCGAAATATTACGAGATTGAACGCCTTAGGTGTTGATTTTCAACTATCTGAAGCTGATAATGAAATTTCAAATATTATAGATAGAGCAAATAATGCACAAAATCAGATAAATCCACATCTCAAAGAACCATCTACATCGGAAGGATGGGTATCTAAGTCTTCTAAATTACTCCAATTAGGAGAAATCAGATCGTCCTTAGAATCCATTGAAAGGGCCTTATATCTTGATAATGCTAATTCTGAAGCCTGGTTAATGAAAGCGAAATTATTAGCTGCTGGTGAGAATCAATCGAAAGAAGCTCTTCAAGCAATACGTCGAGCATCTGGTTTAGGCGAATACACAGTACTCCTTGAGAGTGAAATACTCGAAAATGAAGGAAAGTTAGACTCAGCCAGAGCAGTTTTAGAAGAATGGTTGGAAATTAATCCAAATGATGCAGAAGTCCGAGGTCGATTGAGTCTAGTTTTATTCCGAGCAGGTGCTATTGATTGGTCAAAGANAGTATTGGAAGAAGCNCCTACGGAATCTTGGGAAAGCGCATCTTTGCATGTTATGCAAGGCCGCCTACATCTATTAGCTGCCGACGAGCATAGAGACAAGACTGGNGAACAAGATCATATTTTATTATTAGATGCAACAATTTCTTTTGATTCTGCTATAGAGAAAGATAGAGAGTCGGGCTTAGCTTGGCTTGGCAGGTCACGTGCATTACGATATCAAGGGTCANTCAAAGAGGCAGAAGTCGCTCTAGTAAGGGCGAGAAGACTAATTCCTGATCACCCATCGATATCTTTGGAAGAAGCCCATTTATGTTTAGAAATGGGTAAATTAGATCAGGCTAACGCGTTAGTTTCTGAAGCATCGACTAATATTCGAAACCACCCTTCGATTCCTTTCATTAGAGGTATGATTGCAGCGAGGCAGAATCGTTTTCTTGAGGCTAAGTCATTTTTCTCGAAGGTTCTTGAAACTGAGCCCAATCATATTAGGGCTAGATTGAATAGATGTTCTGCATCATTATTAGCGGATGACTTAGTAACCGCTCTTGATGACGCAAACTCACTTATTGAAACGGCTCCTGAATTTAATCTTGCAAGGCTAAGGCGTTCTGAAATATTAATGAATCTTGGAGACTGGAAAGAGGCTGAAAGTGAATTACGCAGACTACTATCACAAGATCCAGAGCATATTATGGCGCTTGTACACTTAGGTGCTTGTATGATTGCTATGGACAAGTCAGAACAGGCAGAAAGACCATTAAATGACGCAATTCGATATAATCCTGATCATTCCGAAGCATGGTACCAAAGAGGATTATTATATCTCGACTTTGGAAGAATAGAGGAAGCGAAATCCGACTTCGAAGCAGCAGCAAGGTATGACAAGAAACATATCGATGCTAGACTGAGAATCGCAGCCATTCTACACGATGGAGAAGACGTAAATTCTTCTGTTACTGCATGGAGAAAAGTTCTCGATATAGATCCCGAGCATAGATTAGCTAGAAGAAGACTCCAAGAATCGGTTGATAGACAAGAAAATATGAAGCAGAGGATTTATCCAAAGGGTTGAACAATACGGTATGTTAGCATCGTATATGCCTACATCACTTGGAATAGAGCCAGGACAACAAGCCCCGTTTTTTCAATTACCTAATGCCAATAAAAATGTCGATTCCGACATATTATCACTAACTGAAATAATGGGAAGTAATGGGGCGATAATAACTTTCACTTGTAACCACTGCCCGTATGTTGTAGGTTCTGAATCTAGAATTGAAAAAATAGCTGCTAAGGCTAGAGAGAATAATATTGGTTTTATCGGCATTAATTCCAATGACCCAGTTAATTACGAGTCAGACTCTTGGCCTAACATGGTAAAAAGAGCATCTAAAGGTATGACATATGCTTATTTACACGACGCCGATCAATCTATTGCAACACTTTATGGTGCTGAAAGAACTCCGGAATTTTATTTCGTAAATGCATCAGGTACAGTGGTTTACAGAGGTAGGCTTGATGATTCTCCAAGAGACCCGGCCCATGCTACAACATCAGAACTTTCTGATGCAATTGATTCATTGATATCCGGAAAAGAAATTTCGGAATCTAGAACTCAAAGTATTGGGTGTTCGGTTAAGTGGAAAGTTTAGGTGACAAAATGTCGATGGGTGTTCCAGCTAGAATATTTGCCACCCTACTCAAATTTTCTCCATCTTCTATAAAGAATAGATTGTGGAAATGGTGGTATCAACGAATTTCCAAAGCCCATAATAAGGTAGACTTTAGATTTATGAATTATGGCTACATTGACGCAGAAAAACCAATCTTAGAACCGGAAGATGAACCTTATAGATTATTCATACAACTTTATGAAATGAATATAAGAAATATTGAGTTGAATAATAAGCAGGTATTGGAAGTTGGTTCCGGACGTGGCGGAGGAGCTAGCTGGATTGCCAAGTCTAAGAAACCGTCCAACTTAATTGGAGTAGATTTTTCAAAGGAAGCAGTATCTTTATGCAATAATTGGTATGAACAGAATAATCTCAAATTTTTAGAAGGAAACGCTCAAGATTTACCATTTGAAGATAGTAGTTTTGATACGGTATATAATGTAGAATCTTCACATTGTTATGGAGATATGAACAAGTTTGTCAGTGAAGCACATCGGGTTTTGAGAGAAGGAGGTAATTTCTGCTGGACTGATTTCAGAAACGAAGAAATCATGAAACAAACAGAGGAGATATTCATTGCTGCCGGATTTTCGATAATTTCAAAAAAAGAAATCACCGATGAAGTAGTAGATGCTTTGGACATGATAAACGATGCCAAAAGAGAGAGAATTACCGAACTTGTCCCAAGAACAATTAGGCGTAGTTTTGAGACTTTTGCAGGAGTACAAGGAACACCAGTATATGATTCGTTCAAATCTGGTAAACTAAAATATTACCAATATCTGATGAGGAAAAATTAGTATTGCTCTAAGACTAATTCCGTTTGTGTTGAAGTTATTTCTCCCGGTGCAGCCAACCACATACGATCTAATAAATTCCTCAATGAAATAGTGTCATCAACATGAACAATTGCAACTAAATCTGCATCGCCACTTATTTCGTAGATACATTCAACTCCTGCCCATCCAGAATATTCTCCAGCAAGGCTT
>NYXJ01000047.1 GCA_002685315.1 Methanobacteriota archaeon | reverse complement strand
GGATTGATTGTGGAGGATTACTTTTCTTGGCAATCGGTGATGAAATAGGCCAAATGTTTGATTTACCATGGCTACAAGATTTACATACTCATCCAGAACTGGTTAATGATAATCCTGTCTTATCACACCTAATTACTAATGACTTACAATATGATACAAGATCTGCGTTTACTTTGTCAATAAATCATCGTGACACTTACACGGGAATTACTGATAGAGATAGATCACTGACTACGAAAAGATTTGGCGAGTTATCTGGTTCATTAATGGAGAAATCAATTAGTGGAGAAGAAGCATTTAAGGAATTAGGAAAAGAATTCCGTACACCGGGACATATCCCAGTATGTAGAGAATCCCCAGGAGGCTTGAAATCTAGACAAGGACATACAGAGCTAGCAGTAGCTATTGCAAGACTTGCGGGGCAAGTTCCTGCAACAATAGGCGCAGAAATGCTTCAACCTGATGGAGATGGGGCACTTTCGATTAAAGATGCCAGAACCTATGCGGCTAAACATAACATTCCAATGATAACTGGCGATGATTTACTTAATGCATTAAACATAAATAAATAAATAAAACGAAAAGAATGTGATATCGAGAGTGGGAAGTATGGTTCGAGTAATGGCGGTTGGTGTCTTTGACTTACTCCATGCAGGCCACCTACATTATGTTGAACAAGCTAAATCGTTAGGTGATGAATTAATTGTTGTTGTAGCTCATGATGACACGGTTCGGAAGCAAAAACATGAACCAGTTACCAATCAAGAATTAAGAAGAAGAATGGTTGAAGGATTGAAACCAGTCGACAAAGCCATTGTAGGGAATCCTCCAAATATTCCTATTTTTGATATATTAGACTCTGTTAAACCCGATGTCATTGCTTTGGGGTATGACCAAAAACACTCTAGAGATGCTATAAAACTAGGATTAGAAAACAATGGTTGGGGCAATGTGGAAGTAATACGTGTGGAAGGGCTAGCAGATGATTTGGATGGTACTCGGAAGATAATTGCTAGAATACTTAATTTATGGTCGGGTGAAACCGGCGGACCATACGAGGAAGATTGAGATGTTTACTGGAATCGTGGCTGGGACTGTGCCAATAGTTAAGATTGAAGAAAAAGATTTTATTCGAACTTTTACTGTAAATTTAGATGGATATAGCGATAATCTGGAAATTGGAGCTAGTGTAGCTCTGGATGGAGTTTGTATGACTGTTGTTTCAATAGAAAATAATCTAGTAAAATTCGATGCCATAGAAGAAACTCTAACTCGTACTACCTTGGGGAGTCTAAGTGTTGATTCCTCTGTAAATATCGAAAGATCTCTAAAGATGGGAGATGAATTAGGTGGGCATATAATATCAGGGCATGTTTTAATGTCTGCAAAAATAATACAGATTAAAGATAGAGGAGAAGGAATAGATATTTTAGTTGAAAATCCATCTGATGTGAGGCATTATATTCTCGAAAAAGGGTATATCTCAATAGATGGTATGTCTCTGACTATAGGGAATGTCAGTGAAGATAGTTTCGCATTACATATTATTCCTGAAACATTAAGAGTTACTACGATTGGTAAAAAAAAGGTAGGAGATTTCGTTAATATAGAAATTGATTCACGTACTCAAGCCGTTGTAGATACAATTAGAAAAAGTATGGAAGTGAAATAATGAAGATTGCAGCCGTTTGTGGGTCTTTCCACAAAGAAGAGATTCAAAGAATGCTAGAATATGCCGAAAATGAAGCTAATATCAATGGAGCACAAATATCAAAGATTATATGGGTACCTGGTTCAATGGAAGTTCCATTAGCTCTAGATCGTCTATTGAAAGATAGCGAAGTTGATGCAGCAATTGCTCTTGGAATTATTGAACGTGGTGAAACTCAACATGGTTTAGTTATGGGTCAGGCAGTTACTAGATATGTTATTGAATTACAAATTAAGTATGATAAGTCAATCGGGTTAGGAATAATAGGCCCTGGTGCTGAAAAACATCACATTGAACCAAGATTAGAACCACATGCAAGATCAGCGGTTAATGCAGTAATTAAAATGTCAAAATGAGTTTCATTAAACCTAACTGATGCAANCAATAGTGCTTTCTTCGAGTTAATGTTCAAAGCATTCCTATCATTCCGAGACTCATGACTGATGAAGTGCGGAATGTGATNATCATAGGTTCTGGTCCCGCGGGATATACNGCAGGCCTATACTCGGCNAGAGCATTATTGGAACCATTGATGTTCGCNGGGTACATGTCAGGAGGCCAACTAATGNTAACCTCTGACATAGAAAATTTCCCNGGATATCCAGAAGGTATTGGCGGTCCAGAAATGATGATNCAATTAAGAGAACAGGCAGAGAAATTTGGATTAGAAGTTCAAGATAAGAATGTAGAACGAGTAGATTTTTCTGAAAAACCGTTCAAGGTCTGGGTCGAAGGAGAAGAATTTCGTTCAAAATCTGTGATTATTTGNACAGGAGCAGAATCAATCTGGCTAGGAGCAGAGGGGGAAGAAGAGCAAAAAGGTAGAGGNATAAGTACCTGTGCAACTTGTGACGGCGCATTCTTCCGCGAGCAAGAGGTACTTGTTATAGGNGGAGGNGACTCAGCAATGGAGGAAGCCACATTCTTAACNAGATTTGCCAGTAAAGTGACATTATTACANAGAAGAGACGTTTTTAGGGCATCAAAAGTAATGTATGAAAGAGCCTTAAANAATCCAAAAATTGAGATTAAGACGTTCAGAACTGTAAGAAGTTGGCTNNCGGANGAAACCGGATTAAGTGGNGCAGTNCTAGANGATCCTAGAGATGGTAGTACAGAAGANATATCNTGCACAGGTGCATTCATTGCAATTGGNCATAAACCAATTACTAATTTTTTAGAAGAACAAGTAGANACTGATGAAGCAGGATATATCNTAGCNAAAACACATACGATGACAAGTGTGGACGGCGTNTTTGCNGCAGGAGATGTTGTAGATACTAGATATCGTCAAGCAATTACTGCTGCTGGAATGGGTTGNCAGGCAGCAATTGATGCTGAAAAATGGCTTGAAGATCAACATTGAGGGGAAAAATGTCTGAAATCACCTTAACTAATGATGAGAAAGCAAGATATGCTAGACATCTAATTTTACCACAAGTAGGAGAGTTAGGACAAAAAAAAATCAAATCTTCTTCAGTACTAGTTGTTGGAGCCGGAGGGCTAGGTTCACCAGTTTTGTTGTATTTAGCTGCAGCCGGAATTGGAAAAATTGGCATCATAGACGATGATAAAGTAGATTTGACGAATTTACAGAGACAAATTATCCATTCGACTTCATCAGTTGGAGAATTAAAAGTAGAATCTGCTAGAAGAAGGATTAATCAAATTAATCCTGAAATAAAAATCGAAATATTTGATGAGAGATTAAATATCGAAAATGCGGAAAAAATAATCCATAAATTTGACATCGTGGTAGACGGGACAGATAACTTTGCGACTAGGTATACAATTAGTGATTGTTGTGAAATTTTAGATAAGCCATGGGTTTTTGGCAGTATTCATAGATTTGAAGGACAGGTTTCTGTTTTCAATCTTAATGGGAGTCCAAATTATAGAGATTTATTCCCTAAAGCGCCTCCTCCTGAGTTGGCTCCTAATTGTGCAGAAGCCGGAGTTTTAGGCGTTTTACCTGGGATAATAGGTTCATTTCAAGCTAACGAGGTTCTAAAAATTATCCTCGGAATGGATGGGACATTAGATAGTGAATTATTATTAATCGATACCATCAGTATGAATATAAGAAAGCTCAGATATAGTGCAAATAAAGAAAGAGAAAAAGTCACAGAACTCTCCGAAGAAGCGATATCTTGTTCATTGAGTATAGAAGAGGAAGAATCATTAGATGCCTCTGATAGAGAAGAAAATATGAAGGAAATTAGTCCATTGGAATACGTTAAGAAGGTAAATAATGGATGGAAACCTTTCTTTCTAGATGTGAGGAGAGAAGCAGAAGAAAAAATTGTGACCTTACCTAACACAGATCTAAGAATTAATCATACTGAAGTTCCTTCGAGACTTGATGAATTACCAAAAGATCGAGATATTGTAATTTATTGTAGAAGTGGTGCTAGGTCTGCGATGGTAGCAAATTTTCTTAAAATGTCTGGAAATTATTCCAATGAGGTATACAACCTATCTGGAGGTATACACTTGTGGGCTTCTACAGTTGACTCTAGCGTCCCTAAGTATTGATTAATTACGGTAAATATAAGTCNAGTACATCTTTTAATTATGGTATTTATACAATTTTATTCGCGATATCTTCGGNAATAGTGGTATTTTATCTNAATTAAGGTATTATTNACCGTAGTCAATTGTTTTAATACGGTAATAAATAATAAAAACCCTCTAATTCGATATACGCGATACCACAATTGAGTAATAAATACCACATTTGAACCTTTGAGAGCGATTAGTTGTAGTACTTGATGAATTTCGGAGATGCGTGAGCACAGGCAGGCAAGGAATTTGGCTATGCCCTGAATGTGGTAATCATGAACCCTGGAAAACTAGGGACCGGGAAACGAATCAAATAGATCGAAAATGCAGTAATTGTGACAAGAGAGCTAGAGTCACCCTCAATCGCTCTAATTCGGGGAAAGGCCGGAAACGAAATTATCAAATTTGGGAAAGAGAACCAACAATAGATTTCGGAAAAATAATTGAAGAAGCTGAGAAAAGGAATAATAAAACCTTGAAAAATGAAGTAACTAGAGCAAAATCAGAGAAGGCTACCCAAGAGCAACTTCCTCCAATTTGGGGGTTAGACTGGGTTCCGAAGAACGCTTTATTTTTCACAAAGAAATTACCCGAAGAAAAGGCAAGGAAAGAATTACTACGCTTTGTAGCCGAAAGACATGATGGCTACCTAGAACTAATTTCAGAAGCATGGATAAATATGCAACCATCGACTCAATTTAATGGAGACACATATCATCAGTTTACAAAGCAGTTCTGTCAAGAGGTGTCAAAATCTTTAGATGAAAGAATTTGGAAGCCGGAATTATCCATTATTGAAGGCGAAGAAGTTATTCCAATGAGAGATACTGAATTATACCTAAAAAGAAGAAATAAGAGGTTTATGAGAGATATCAGACTATGCCTTAGAAGAGTTGCTTACGCTTCGAGTGTTGATTTAGATACACATTTGCAATGGCAAAGATGGATGACTAGAACTAGAGCTATGGATGAACATCTGAAAGATTTATTCAGTAACGGAATCAGTACCCCTGATGGCGGAAAGTTCGGAGGGAAAGGTTTCAGATCAACTTGGCAAGAAGGAGTTGTTGGTTGCGCTACATCTCTGAATAGGGCGATTGATTTACCACCCGAAAATAGGCATCTAGCAGATATTATTGCACCAATGATTAGAGATGTAGGTTTAGCATTAGCAGTAGGGCAAACTCCTTTGGAAATATTTGCTGCGCAAATGGGGAAGTCTGGCTCATATATGGACGGAGGTAACTTAGACTCAGGCGGAAGAGATTTACACATAGGAAATTGGGAGAAGGGNGTTNTACCCCCAACAGCACCCCTCCCAATTGCTAGTGCCACGGCTACAGGCGTTGCTCTTGCCGCTAAACTATTGAAAATTAATCGGTTTCATTTAGCCCCTGTTGGAGAGGGTTGTAGCAGTAATGGAGAATTTTGGGAGGCAATGAATTTAGCAGGCGCAAGAGGTTTACCAATTGCATTTATGATACAAAATAATCAAATCGCTTTAGATACATTCACAGTCGGCCAGTCAGGAGCAGAAACATTTGGTGACAAAGGTCATGCAATGGGGATACCCTCTTGGACAATTGATGGATCTGATCCACTTCAATTCCACGCATCAACAGCAGCAAGTAGAGAATACGCATTGGATGGAGGTGGACCTACTCTAATCCACGTAGAAACAATGAGAGGATGCGGACATGCTCATCATCATGATGATTTGTACCTAGGTTCTGTAACGGGAAATCCCCCCGGATATGTTGGTCGCGAGTTATTATCATATTGGGCTGAAAAGGACCCACTACCCAATCACAGAGATTATTGTATATCAATTGGAGCGAATGAAAAACAATTAATTTCTATGGAGGAAGAAGAACAGGCTATTGTAGATGCTGCTAGAAAGGAAATGGAAGAGATGCCTTGGCCTGAAGGAAATACTGTGACAAAAGGAGTCACATCAAGACATGATGCTGAGTCTCATACCGAACAATTTGAAAGATTTGAAAAGGATTCAAGAGAAATTTTATCCGGCCCACTAAATGATGGAGATTTAGCAATTGAGTTTTCTAATGCACCAAATTCCTCAACATATAGTCGCGCGATACAAAATGCGATGGTAGCATTNGCTGAAAGGCATGAGANTGANATCGTATTCATGGGAGAAGATATGGAAGTTGCTGGTGCTTTTGGGATGAATATCCCCCTCAAAGCAAAGGGACATTCTAGTAAACTTCTAGATATGCCTCTTTCTGAATCAATCATTATTAATTCAGCAACAGGTGCTGCATTAGGCGGTATGAGGCCTGTAGCNGAAATACAATTTGGCGGTTTCGCAGCATTGGCTATGAATGCCCTCGTGAATAATGCGGCACAACTAAGATGGAGATGGGGAGCAGATGTACCATTAACAATCAGAATACCTCTTGGAGCCAANACGAGGAGTGGCCCGTTTCATGCTAATATGATTGAATCTTGGTTTATGAACGACCCAGGCTTAACAATTGTATTCCCAAGCAACCCACAAGATGCATATGACTTATTGATTGAATCTCATGAATTAAATGACCCTGTTGTATTTCTTGAACATCTCGGACTATATGGATTAGGTGGAGGGAAAACTGGATGGGGAGACTCAATAAATCAGATTATCGATACAGAATCAGTAAAAGAGAGATTAGAAAATAATAAGTCTTCAATTGGCAAGGCTAAAGTTATCAGAGGCGGAAAAGATTTGACAATTATTACTTGGGGAGCAATGGTCCATATAGCCCTTAAGGCAGCTGAATTAATGGCGAAAGAGGATATAGAAATAGAAATTGTCGATTTAAGAACGATACTTCCGTTTGACTCAAAAACATGTATTCAATCAGTCATGAAAACAAAGAAAATGATAGTTCTACAAGAGTCTCAATATACTGGAGGTTTGGGGCATACAATTAGTAGCAGAGTAATGGAAGAAAGTTTTTGGGATATGGAATCTCCACCTGTAGTAATAGGCGCTTTAGATACGCCAGTTCCATTTTCGCCTACATTGGAGGACCACACAATACCTACAGTAGATCTTGTATCAAGACATGCAAAAAGAATGTGTAAATAAATAAGTGATTATAATGTTGAGTTTTCTGTCAGACCTACCCGATTTAGTTTTAGTAATACTTGGTTTTATTTTCTTGATATTTGGTGGAGAAAGTGTAGTCCAGGGAGCAATTACAATTGCAAGAAAAATGAATGTTTCACCCCTATTAATTGGTTTTACAATAGTGGCAGTAGGGACGTCACTGCCAGAATTAGCAGTCACTTTGAATGCCGTTAGTAGTAATAATCAAGATCTTGTTGATTTAGCAGTCGGAGGAGTCCTCGGCTCGAACGTTGCCAATGTAATGTTAGTCCTAGGAACTGCTGCTATGCTAGGAGCCTGCGATAAACCGGGAGTAGGAATTAAGAAAGACGCTATGGCAGTAATTATGGCGTCAATAATTTTACTTTTCACAGTACTAATGGGTAAAGTAACTCAAATAATTGGTATTTTAATGGTCATTGCTCTAATAAGCTATTATGCATATTCATATAATTATTCGAAAAAATTAGGACTGGATGAAGAGTTAGAAGAAACTTGGATGGGAGAGAATATGCTGTTAGCAATGATGGTGACGATTTTAGGTGGAGCGATGATTGTCTTGGGAGCAGAATTACTGATTGAAGGTTCGAAGGGTATTGCAGATTCATTTGGAATTTCAGAATCAATAGTTGGCCTCAGTGTAATTGCTTTGGGAACGTCTCTTCCTGAATTAGCAGTAACTATGGTTGCTGCTTTAAGAGGACATAAAGGTGTAGCAATTGGGAATGTCTTGGGGTCAAATGTGATAAATATTCTCGGAATTTTAGGTATTTCATCCACCTATGCAGGAGGGATCATAGTATCAGAAGAGTTTGCAGGAAGAGATATATGGATAGTTATGATAACCTCTGGACTGGTTGCTGTAATGTTATTGAATGAACGTAAAATAACTAAATCATTGGGTATGACTATGGTCATTGGGTACTTGTCATACATGGTATTACTCTACACGTAATGAAAAATATCTGAGCAGAACGGCTAAGTCTTATTGCCGCTTGCGAACACCATGGTTAACTTCGATTTGACTGATGAACAGCAAATGCTACAAGAATTAGCACGTGATTTTGCTAATGAAGAAATAAAACCAAATGCTGCGCAATGGGATAAAGAAAGTGTCTATCCTAAAGAAGCAATTGCTAAGGCGAATGAGCTTGGTCTATTGACTCTAAAAATACCTGAAAAATATGGTGGAGGAGGAATGGGGTCATTTGAAGAAGTATTAGTTTTGGAAGAGTTTGGGTTTGGAGACCCCGGATTTGCAACTGCGGCTGGAAGTTCAATGCTAGCATCATATCCACTAATTACTGGTGGAACTGAAGCTCAAAAAGAGAAATATCTCAGAATGGTAACTGATGGCAAGATAGCAGCCTATTGCGTAACTGAACCGGGGGCAGGAAGCGATGTACAAGCAATACAAACTGAAGCAATTAAAGATGGAAATGAATATATCATTAACGGACAAAAAATGTGGATTACTGGTGCAGGCCATGCAGACTGGTTTTTTGTACTTGCATATACCGACAAAAATC
>NYXJ01000046.1 GCA_002685315.1 Methanobacteriota archaeon | reverse complement strand
AATTAGTTAGACCAACCGATTTCTTCCAATATGGAATCGACGTCACTAGATTGTATCTTATCGAGTGTTGGTTGGAAAAATCTCCAAGCGAAATATCCTACAAACATACCAGAAAACAAATCGAACATATAGTGCTGTTTGGTTGTTAGTATACTAATGCATAGTAATGTCCATTCAACCCACAATAGTACCATGAATGGTTTCGCCCATTTAGTTTCTGAATAATTGTGATTTAACCAATGAGTAATCATTCTTGCAAGGCAATATGAATGAACAATATGGAGACTTGGCCACGCATTCCAAGGTTTGTCAGAAGTATGTATAAACTCAAAGAGAATTGTCTCGATTCCATTCATAGAATCCCAATCGATTTGATTTCTCATATCAACTTCTGCTGGAAATAATAAGAATATCATTACACAAAATAGAGTGGCTAAAATTAGCATCTGCATAGCTGAAATTAACTCTAAACGACCTTTGTCATTTTTAGGGGTTAATATCAAAGTAGCAGGATAAAATAGGTACAAAGCAGCATAAGGAATAATCATCCAATTAATTACTGGGACTGAGCGGTCATAAGAAATCTCAGGGAATACAGAAAATGCATCTTCGAGATAAAAATGTGCTATATTATTCGAGCCAAAATATGGCACTGCAATAAATATAATGCCTAGCAAAAAAACTTCTAATGGGAACCAACTACCATTTATCATCTCTCTACGAGTCCATGTTTTCCTCCAGAATCCTTTCCAAGGAAATGTTAGTTTTTGTAACTTAGACAATTCTTCCATGAGACATTTCGAAATATTAACTATATTTAGTTTAATTGATTAATTATTAGAGTTATCTTCATCTAAGTAGACTATTCGATCAGCCATTCTTTCCGCAATTTGAGGATCATGCGTCACATATATAGCAGGTATAGATAATGATTTAATCATTTTTCGGACCTCTAAAGATAATGATTCTTTAATGCTTGAATCAAGACTGGATAGGGGTTCGTCCAAAAGTATCATTTTAGGTTCTGCGATCAAAGAACGTGCTAGAGCCACACGTTGTGATTCGCCACCTGAAAGAGTCTGAATCTTTCTAGAACCAAAATCTTTCAAGCCTACTAACTCAAGTATCTCTGAAATTTTATTTATAGAATTATTTACTGGTAAGCCAAATTTAATGTTGTCATGTACATTTAGGTGAGGGAATAATGCAAGGTTTTGGAATACCATTCCAATACCTCTTTTTTCAGGAGGCATTTCTTCTAAATCTACTCCGTTGAATAATATCTTTCCTGAATCACTCTTCTCTAAACCACAAATAATTCTCAAAAGAGTAGATTTACCTGAACCAGATGGACCAAGTAATGCTACAATTTCATTACTATCAACTATTAAGTTGAAGTTAGATAACACCAAACTATCATACGACTTAGTAATATTTTCACAAGATAGCATCAAAACTCACCTCCACTTCCAATTGGTCTGAATCGCTCTACACTAATGAATAAAACTAATGTAATCAATAACAAAATTGTTCCCGCAGCATTCGCAGCGGGTCTCAATATAGGGTCGTATCCGGGACGACTGAGTAAATCACCAATCATCACAGGAAGTGTAGTGTATTCAGTAAATCTCAAAACCACCCAAGATGCACCAAATTCACCCAATGAAATTGCAAATACTAGACTAGAGGCAACTATGATTGAAGGTTTTAACAGAGATAAGCGTATGAAAAATAATCGTTTTAGATAATTTGCGCCAAGCAATGCTGCCGCTTCTTCTAAATGGGGGTTGAGATTTCTCATAGCCGGTAAAAGTACTCTGACTACGAAAGGAGTTGTTAACATCAAATGTCCATAAAGAGGAATCCACCAACTTCGAGCAATTTCAGGCTCTGTACGCATTAATCCGAGTAAAACACCAAGACCGACCATGACGGCAGATAATGCTAAAGGCAGCATTACAAGAACATCTAAAATTGTCGCAGATTTAGGATTTGTTTTTTCTAGGTTGAATATAGTATCTGCAAGTAGGAAACCTATAGGAAGTGATAGCATAATAGTCATAATAGCATACCCGACTGAAGATTTGAGAGATTGGTAGGCATTTGTGGGAGAATGACTACCTCCAAAGGCTGATTCCCAACCTTGTAAAGAAAAAATCATCGAATCATTTTCTCTAACCATAAATGAGGAAGAGATAAGAGAAAGCATTGGAGATATAATGAAAATTATCATTAAAATAAGATATATTCCACGTGCTGATTTGAATGAAACAGAAATTCTTCCATCTTTAAGAGAAGAAAGATGATGTCCTAACGACCGGGATTGTAACCATGACGAGACTAATAATGCCAGAATTATCGTTATCAATTGAATTGTAGATGATGCGAGAACTATCTCAGATGGTGCACGACTCAGTGAAGGTATTGGCAGACCTGCCCACTCGGACTGATTTGCCATTACAACTTCTAAATTTCTTTCTGAGGGAGTAATGAATTTCACTAGAGCAAATGACGTAAAAGAAAAAACGAATACTAGGGCTGAAGAGGCAGCAATATTGGGCCACATCAAAGGGATCCAGAAATTTCTAAGCCTACTAATTTTCGTCTTACCAGAAGGTAACAACCTACATGCCTCTTCATAAGACGAATCAATTGTTGAAAGAAGAGGTTCACAGAACCTTATCAAAAGGGCCAAATTAAACCAAGCATGAGCTAGGAGAAGGGTGTAAAAACGTGTTTCATTAGAATGGTTATGCCCAATTAGAATACTAATCCAATCTAACAGTGCTAAGAAACCCATTGCAACCAGAATCGATGGCATTACAAAAGGGACCGTGAAAATACTTCTTAGAAGATTATGATATGGCCAGTTATATCTACCAAGATTCCAAGCCAAGGGTAAACCAATAATTATCGTCAATATTGTAGATAGAAAGGCAACTAGGAATGTAAAAGAAATAGAGTCTTTTGTCTGAAATTTATTATTAAAATCTAGGATAGTCTCGAAAATATTTCTTTCAGCAACAGAGTCAAGTTGATTCCAGGCGAGTAATAAAGGCAAAATTACTAAAACAACCCATGAAGTTATTATCAGATAACGGATTTTCATAAAACCGTCTCAAGCCATTGCAGTATCCCATTCATCAAGCCATAGAGAAATATTCGAGTCTATCTCAGAAATTTCTATATCACAATCTGTAGGAACTACAGAATGCCAACGATAGCCTGAATCTTCTATGATGTCTCCACCTTCAATTGCAGGATACATCCAGTTAATAGTTGACATCTGAGAATTAATTTCTTCAGAGACTAACCAGTTAACAAAGATATTTGCAGATGAGGACTTTTCAGAACCAGATAAAAAGGATACATATTCTATTTGTGAAAAAGATGCACCCTCAATATTCAATGCTACGGAAGTGGTCCAATTCCCCCCATAGTAAGCTTCTACTCCCGGAGAATGGCAGTAAGAAACTACTGCGTGTGCATCGCCAATGAAACCGTCACTCCATTGACCATACCCCCCAGAATAATGAGTTTCATAGGATGTTGTCCATCCATCAGTTACTATCACATCATTTGAATTCATAGACTCCCACCAATCTTCATAGTTTGTTTGATTATATTCGTCCTTAGAAAAATAATCAACAGTTGCTATGAAAAAGGCACGACCGGGACTACTTGTCCGTGGATTTTGAACTGCAAATTTCCCTTCCCATGCTGGCTCTGTGAAATTCCATAAAGATGTCGGAATAGTAATATTCTCACCATCAACATAATTTGAGTCATAATTTATACATACACTACCGATATCGAATGGGATAGCCAGATTACCGTCATAAGAGGTTAAAGCACGTGAGGAAAAAATCGTTCGATCGGTCTCTAAAGGTTGAAAAATTTCTGCGGCTAAAGCAGTACCGAGATAAGAATTGTCAACTCCTATTGCTAAATCGAAAAGACCTGAGCCTTTAGTTTGAATAGCAGTGGATAGTACACCACCGGCATCTCCGGCTCTAGTAATCTCAACACTAATTCCAGTTTCATTCGTAAATTGATCAAGGAGTTCTTGTGAAACTCCAAATGCATCATAAGATACGATGCTTAAGTTATTATCATTATCAGTTGAGTCTCTATCTTCTATACATCCAGTTAGTAAAGAACATATCATTATTAGGCATATTGTTATTGCTTTTTTATTGTACATATTTTTTTCCTCCGCTGGCATTACCCAGATCAGGTCCAAGGGTCGTTACTTACGTAACCTCTCAGCAGATGCTCCCCAAGTAAAGGACAGAGATTAGGCTATTGAATATATTGCCGACTTATTCAGATTGCATGAATTGATAATCCCAATCTTGGGGGGGTTCGAATGTTCTTTTAACTGAACGAGGACTTATCCATCTTAACAAGTTCAACGGCCCACCTGCTTTATCATTGGTACCACTAGCTCTAGCGCCACCGAATGGTTGTTGAGCGACTACAGCACCTGTTGGTTTATCATTGATGTAGAAATTTCCTGCTGTAAATCTAAGAGCATTGAATGCTTTCTGTACATCAGATTCATCATTGGCGAAGATTGACCCAGTAAGAGCATATGGAGAAGATTCATCACATAGAGTTAGTACTTCATCGAACTTATCGTCATCATATACATAGACGGTTAGTACAGGGCCAAATATCTCATCTATCATTGTCTCTGACTTAGGATTTGATGTAACGATAATTGTTGGTTCAATGAACCATCCTATTGAATCATCATAATTACCCCCAACAATTACCTCACATGATTTGTCTTCCTTAGCCCTATCAATATACCCAGTAATCTTGTCGAAAGATCTTTGATCAATTACAGCAGTCATAAAGTTAGTGAAATCTTTAGCATCTCCCATCTTTATTTTCCTAATCTCATCACATAATTCATCACTAATTGATGACCAAACTGATTGAGGTACATATGCTCTACTAGCTGCAGAACACTTCTGTCCTTGGAACTCAAATGAACCTCTTAATAATGCAACTAACAAACCACGCTCATTACAATTAGGATGAGCCACAACAAAGTCTTTACCGCCTGTTTCACCAACAATTCGAGGATATGAACGAAGATTGGGTAATGCTATACCAATTTCCTGCCATAGGCCTTGGAAAGTTGCAGTTGAGCCAGTGAAATGTAAACCAGCAAAGTCAGGATTTGCAAGAGCAACCTCTGTTATTTCTGCACCAGAACCTGGCAAGAAATTTATCACGCCATCTGGCAATCCGGCTTCCATCATTAACTGCATAAGAACATAGTTAGACAAGTACGAATTTCTACTTGGTTTCCAAACAGATGTACAACCAACAATTGCAGGTGCACTAGGGAGATTGGCAGCAATACTTGTGAAATTGAATGGAGTTATTGAAAGAACGAAACCTTCCAAAGGACGAATCTCAGTAGAATTTTTTACCCCAGGTGGAGATACTAATGGTTGGAAATCATCGTGGAAATTTCTTGCATAGAAGCAATTGAAACGCCAAAAATCAATTAATTCACAAGCAGAATCTATTTCTGCCTGGAAAACTGTTTTTGATTGATTAAGCATAGTAGAGGCATTTACTCTCATCCTCCATTCTCCCGCTAGCAAATCAGCGCACTTTTCAAAAATTTCACACCTAGATTCTAAACCGATATCTATCCAATTCTGTTGTGCATTAACTGCTGCCTTGCAAGCATTTTCCATCTCATCTTTACCAGCCATGTGGACTCTTGCAATAATGTGACTATGGTTGTGAGGGATTACCTGAGTTGCGATATTTCCCGTAAATACTTCTTTACCATTTATGATGCAAGGAATTTCTATTACTTCACTCATTTGCCTATCAAGTTCTGCTTTAATTTCAATTCTCTCTTTACTACCCGGAGAATAACCAAGGATAGGTTCGTTAACAGGATGGTTCATATTACGGCGCTACTAGATAATGCATTTTATCATTACTAAAAGAAACACTAGAAGTTTAACCCCATTCATTAGGGTCGTCTTTCTTCGCCTTCTTCCACTCTCGATAACATGACTTACAAAGAGTGACTCTCCTAGAATTTCCTAGAAGGCCTTCTTCGCCCCAAACATCAGCGGCTCTGTCGAATGCTAATTTACGACCGCCTATTTTCTTATCTGCCCATTTTCCACATCCTGCGACATCACAACGAATTTCGCCGGAATATTCTTCTTTCTCTTTTTTGGATGGACCTTTGGCCGCTGAAGCTAATTCTTGTTTCTTCTTAGCCCTGGATTTGAATCCCATGACACTTCGAAAAGACACCTGAATTAGAACGTTGCCTCTTCAGCAGGTACATCGAATGGACCTCCTAACTTTGCAATTGATGCCTTTCTATCAGGACCAACCCCCACACTAACAACTGGAATTCCGGACAATTCTTCTATTCTTTCTACAATACGTCTGACCTTTTCCGGCATTGCATTGTAACCAATTCCTTCCGAACGTGACCTATCTGCCATAGAAATCCATTCATCATCTGATAATGCAGGAAATCCTTCATGAGTCTCATAAATCGGCTTACATCTTGCTACTTCTTCGGAAGTTGTTGGGAAATATTTTATCACCTTACCGTCAAAATCATAACCGATACAAATTTTAATTTCATCAAGCCCGCCCAATACATCCAATTTCGTGACTACTAATCCAGTGTATCCATTGAACCTATGAGCATCTTTCAAAGCCACCATATCTAACCATCCAGTCCTTCTTGGACGGCCGGTAGTAGTACCAAATTCATGACCTACTTGCGCCATATGGTGACCAGGTCCTTTATCAAGAGATAATTCGGATGGGAAAGGTCCATTTCCAACTCTTGTTGTATATGCCTTTGTTATACCGAAACATTGCTCAATATGNCCCGGATGAATTCCNGCNCCATGAGTNGCATTGGCACGACTTGTTACTGAAGATGTAACNAAGGGATACGTGCCTTGATCTATGTCTAACATAGCNCCTTGAGCNCCTTCAAGGAGAATCCTTTCACCATTTTGTAGTGCAGAATCAANCATTAATCCTGTTGGCCTGATTGCATCCGAATATCTNTCNANTATCCATCTCAANTCTGANANTAANGATTCAGNAGTNATTCTTTCTGANACATTNACTGAATCTAATTGCTTATTCATTCTAGNAACTATTTCAGATATTTTATNNCCATCTGNAATNACATTATTAATNTCACAAAAACGAATACCTANTCTTTCTATTCTATCNCGATAAGCGGGNCCGATTCCTCTACCTGTGGTTCCAACTACTTTGTCAGCNGAATCATATAACCTATGGAATGGTAGGATAACAGATGCTCTCTCACTAATGAATAAACGCTTACCTTCTGGCCTTTCCTTNGTTAGAGAATACCATCTATCAAGNTCTTCTTCGAGAACCCAAGGATCTATNACCATTCCATCTCCAAGNACTAAGTTACATTCCATTGANGTCACACCAGAAGGAATTTGATGNAGTTTCAANGTNGTATCTCCTAGAACTATTGTATGNCCNGCATTGTTNCCTCCTTGAAATCTAACAGCCCAAGTAGAGTTGGGCGCTAGNTGATCAATNGCCTTACCTTTTCCTTCATCTCCCCACTGGGCCCCTAACACAATATTCGCTGGCACAAGGTCTCGGCTTAGCCGAAGGCGAATGAATAGTTCGGTCCAAGAATCTTGGAAAAATGATTAAAAAAAACTTAGAATACCTAGCAAAGCGATTATGAAGGGTAGGCATTTCGGAGGCTTTGTATGGCTCAACGTCACAGTATAGCAGAAGCGCGTCTTCTCAAAAAGTGGATATGCATGAAATGTTCTGCAACTCATCGTGGTACTAAGCCCAGAGCATGCCGAAAGTGCGGTTATACTAACCTGAGGCCTAAAGCTACAGAACGCCGAAGTACCTAATTGATTCTTCTTCAATTGAGTCTAATCACAAAAGTAGATTAGAATTTAAACTAGAAGTTATTTTCGACGTGCTTCTGCTAGAAGAGTTTCTAATGCGGTCTGAATTTGAAGACATAAAGGGCCAAAATGAAGAGGTAGATTTGGATCATTGAAAATATCATCAAGCATCGATGCAGTCATTCCAAGTCTCAAATCCATTTCTTTATTTTTATTTAATAGCCACTTATCTACTGATTCTTTCGCAGTAGTACGTATATTCCTAGGTACTTGCGAATCATCAAGTTGACCTAGTACAGATGCGATCTGTTGGATGCGGGATTCGATGTCTGACATATTACCACCAAGCCGCCGACAAATGACATGTCCTTAAGCACATCCCTAGATTAGTATGATTATTGAGAGGATTCTTGTTCCCATGTAGCCCATGGCATGTCTGTATTAGAAACACCTAAACCACGTCCTGAAGGACCTAATGCAATTAATCCAACAGAATTCTCAGGTGATATCAATGTATTAATTCCCCAATTCATAGATTCTTCCAAAGAATAAGTTTTGTCCTTTATTTTTTCATACACCTTGTTACTTAGAAGTGCTCTAGTAATAGCCTCGCCAATTCCTGTCGCAGCAACCGCTAGACCTTGTTCTGCCCAAAACCCAGAACCCGGCAATGGTACGTCTCCGACTCTTCCTGGAGGTCGAAAACTGCAACCTCCAGTACTTGTCGCGACGACAATCATGCCAGTTCTATCTCTAGCAATAACGCCTACTGTATCTCCAGTCATCTCCTTTCCTGAATCACCAATTTGACCCTTTGGAGATACACCTACAACTTTTTTCTTGATATGTCCTTTTTCATCGGCCCATATTCTAGCACCTTGAGAAGTCAAGCCATTGATTTCTTCATCTAACAAATCCGCAGCAACTAAAATTGGGTTAGGAGTCTCTTCCATAGCAATAACAAAACCTATTTTCCCATCGCCTGTCTGTATTGAAGCATCTGTTAACACCGACCCATCTGTGCGCATTACACTACCTGTTCCTGCATTGAAAACTGGATCATTTTCTAGAATTACACAAGCCTGAACTGCAGCATCTAATGCGGTTCCTCCTGCAGTAAGAATTTCAGCAGCCTTGTTTATTGCAACCTGAAGATTATCTTGACGGGCTGGCCCCGGACCAGCCCCACCATGGGCTATTACTGCTGGAATTGTCATTTTTACATACTCCCTTTCATTTGTGAATTTACTTCAATCTTCAATTGTAATATTAAAGCAAGGATAAAAATTAATCCCGCCACTCTGAAACAGGTATGGTAAGTCCATAAACCAATTCCCTCAACGGTCTCAGACCAAATATAGGCAGCTAATAGTGGTCCAATTATCCTGGCTAATGCGCTATATCCTTCTTGAGCACCCATCACTGCACCCAGTTCATAACCTGAGTTGGTAGTTGCGAAGGTAAGCAATGATGATTGTGTAGGCGAAAAGAGTGCGTTGCCAATGGCCAATGCTGCAGAGCTAAAGAAAACAATCCAACTAGCACTTGCGGGCACGTAGGGTAAACTAGCAATTCCTAATCCGCAAAGTAGAGTCCCAAAAATCATTAGATTTTTCATGCTAAATCTATCGGTTAATTTGCCAATAAGACCACCTTGGATGATTACTCCGATCACACCGATAAAAGCAAAAATCCATCCATTTTGCATTTCGCTGAAACCGAGGCCGCCATTTTCAATTTCCATAGCAGTAAAAAGTATGAAAGTCCCATGCATCATACTAAATCCAAACATAAATAAGAAATTAGCAGAAATTAAAGTAGATATTTGAGGGAACTTCATAACATTGATTAGATTTTCAAAAATACTCCTAATTTCTTTCACAGGAGACTCTAACTGATTTTTTCTAGATTTTTTAGGGAGGCTCTCAGGAAGCCAAATTATTGCTAATAACAAAGAAATAAGTGAAAGAATACTTGAAAATATACATGGCAACAAATAAGGATATTTTGACCAAAATGTTGTGTCAAAAATACCTCCAATACTTGTTGCTGGATCTGACAATAAACCCCCAATGAAAGGACCAATCATGAACCCGAGACCAAAAGCAGCACCTATCATGCCCATTCGCCTAGATATTTCACTAGGCTGACTTATATCACCGATATACGCCCTTGCAACTGCAATGTTCCCATTACCTGCACCAGCCAAAAAACGAGCGATTAGTGCCATACTGAGACTTTGTGAGAGACCGAAAACTATGAAAAATATTGAATTAGAAATCAGGCCAAGAATAATAATCGGACGCCTTCCATAATTATCACTGAGTGAACCAAGAATCGGAGTGAAAATAAACTGTGCTAGAGAATAACAAGATATCACAACACCGACCCATAAGTCTCTTCTTCCAATATCCATTATTCCTTCAGCAAAAGCCAAGTCCTGAATAAAATAAGTTAGNAATGGGATAACTATGGTGAATCCTAACATATCNATNAGGACTACAAGAAATAATATTCCCATCGGAGAACTCTTTCTCCCGCTATCTCCCATAAACAAACCGTGCAGGTTGGACACTTAGTATTGAGGGGGCATCAGGCTGAGGGTTGAGTGTCTGCAGTATTAGAAATAGTATCAATCACTAATGCTAATCTTTCAACCAATGAAACTTTATCTTCTGAGCCAACAAGAGCATATTTTAGAACCTCATCTAGGGAATCAACAGGAATTACAGTTACCATAGACTCGTATTGTTCATCAATTAATACATCTTGCATATTAGAACGAGGGATAATAATAGTTTCAATACCTGATTTGGCCGCTGCTTCAATCTTGGCGGAAACTCCGCCTATAGGGAGTACTTCACCTCTGATTGACAGAGAACCAGTCATTGCAAGATTCTGNTCAATAGGCAATCCTTCAAATGCACTTATGATGGCAGTAGCCATAGTTATCGAAGCACTATCTCCATCGACATTATGAGTCCCAGGAAATTGAACATGTACGTCGAAGTCTTTGATATCATTTCCAGTTAATTTTTTCACTACTGCACTAATATTTGTAACTGATTCTTTAGCCAGGTCTGAAAGTCCACCAGTGGCTATGACCTGACCTGATCTGCCATGTGCTGCTGTCACCATGGCTTCTACCGGCAATACTACGCCTGAATAATCTGAAAGCCCTGAATCAGCACCTAGCACTGCTAATCCGTTAACTCTTCCAATCCTCTCACCTTTATTCACGATCATAGAATAATCTGCTTGTCTTTCCAAATATCTGTCTGCAACTTGTTGCTCAAGCGGTTTTGCGATTGCCCTGGCTCTAATGATATGCGATGCAGTAGTAATTTCTGCATTTTCTTCAACTGCTAGATCACCTGCAATCCGTATTAAACCTCCGAGCTCACGTAATCTAAGAGATAAACGACCTCTTCGGCCACTACGTCTTTGCGCTTCTTTCAAAATTAACCCAATAGATTCTAGATCAAAATGAGGAATGGGTTTTCCAGAGGTTTTCTTTCTTTCATTAACTACTTCCTGAGATACGAAACGGATTAGTCGGCGACGATTTCTTTCAGTATCGGGCATATCTGTGTTAACATATACTTCATACCCNTATCCTCTGATTCTACTTCTAAGNGCAGGNTGCATGTTCTGTATGCTATCAAGATTNCCTGCTGCNATTAAAATGAAGTCNGTAGGNACTGGCTCTGATTTAGTCAAGGCTCCNGAAGAACGTTCAGAACGACCTGANATTGAAAGAGCCTTTTCTTGCATAGCAACTAACAAAGCTTGCTGTTCTTCCATCCTGAGCATTCTAATCTCATCGATGTAAAGTACGCCTTTGTTTGCTCTATGAACAGCACCTGGCTCAACTCTCTCATGAGCAGGTGTGGCCAAGTCCGCACCTGACTGGAACGGATCATGTCTAACATCACCCAATAAGGCCCCAGCAAGAGTCCCGGTAGCATCAATGAATGGAGGTTCTTCATTTCGTTCATGTTTCACAAGAAGTTTGGGGATATTCCCCTCATCTCCTGCAGTAAGCCTTCCTCTGAGAAAGAAATAACCAAATATCAATAAGAATGAACCGAAAATTAAAGTTAATATTTCCCCACTAGAAAGTGTTGCTAGAACTAAAGCAGCACCAACTATTAAGACAATGAACAAGAGTGTTCGATTTGTTCTTTCTCTCTGTTGCCGAATCAAAGCTTTACGCTCTGAAATTATCCTTGAACCTCTACCTGCAGGAACTGTACGTACCTTAGGTTCATTCTCATCGTCTTGATTTCGATAAACTAGTATATCTTCTAATTGTTCTTTAGGGAGAAATTCTGTCATTGATCGTGCTAACATTGATTTCCCAGTACCTGGTTCACCAACCATAATCACATGTCTTCTCTGCTCTGCGGCCTTTCTGACAACTATTGATGCAGCTTCTTGACCAATTACCTGGTCAACTAATTTTTCAGGTATAGGGACGTCAGCAGTAGAAGTGATCTCAACTTTCTTAATCCATTCTTCAACTGGTATTTTGCATACAGGATCTTTGTCTTTAGCGACACCAAAAGCAGAACCATCTTCCCAACTTTCGAGAGGGTTTTCTTTGACNAATGATTCATCTGTTTCGTCTGACAAGTGACTCCCTCGGGATTAGTCCTGCAAGTCTGACCTTCTTGAAGGTGCGTCATAGAAGCATTAGCAAAAAAAATTACTTTTGGCGTCGAATATACTCTTCTCCATAGTAATGCCACTGTTCCATTGACCAACCATATGGAAGGCCAGTTGCAGGTAATTTAGGCATCATTGGAGGAGGCGGAGGTAACTTTGACGATATATTTGGAGATTTTATATTATCCATTAGTTCAATTGGGGCTTCTGAAATATAACGAGATCCTTCAACCGCATTCTTTTTCCTTCTCATAATTGCAACAGTTGAGAGAGATGTTAGCAACACTGATAGAACGACTAAACTTAAAATTCCCACCACCATTAATGGGGAAAATGTAGAACTAGATGACGCATCATTCGGAGTAGGGTTTTCATCTTCGATAACTAACTCAGGCAATGTTGCATGAATTTTGTAAGTTTCTTCTGTAACTCTATCCATTCCATTTTGATCAACTGCTCGTACTGTGAATGTCATGTAATCTCCAACACCCAACCCACTGCCACTAATGTGATTTACAATAAACGGACCTAGAGTATGAGAAATACCAGAGGTGTGGCAGATTCCAGTTACTGAATTACAAATACCCCAAAATACAGATATCTCTGATAATTCAAGAACCCCTATGTTGGTAATTGAAACNGAAGGATTAGTATAATAGTCAGTTGTATCGATAGAAATTGTAAAGTCACCAATTGAACCGTATTTCCAGATTAAAGGCAAATCATCGACTACATTAACGGTGATTACAAAATAGGATGAGAAACCGTGTCTGTCTTCAGCAGTAACATTAACCATCTGTGTCCCAGAATCTTGCCATGACATAATCAAGTCACCAGTTATAGGATTCCACTGAGTTGCTCCAGGGACTTCATTTTCTACAACCACCCAAATTTCCTCATCAGAATTATCGATATCAGAAATTCTTTCCAGTAAATTAATCCGATAAACATCTCCTGTTTGGAGATCAATTTGTTCTATGTCGGTTAAATTAATTCTAGGAGCATCATTAACATTGAGGACATGGAACGTTACAACTGTATCTGAGAATTTAATACCATCACTAGCCCTAATTAAAATATCTACAATTCCAAAGCCATCTTCACTCAAAGAAACTGCTGACAATGAATGACCATTTAAATTCGCTTCGACTAGATTTTCATCAGAAACGTCAATTATTGATAATGTTAGATCAGCTACTGGTACTGTGTTTCCAGCATCATTGGTATCTGAAAGATAATTTGTTAGTGTAATACTCCCATAACCTCCCTCATTGAATGATTGCGTATTAATGGGGGACCAACGTGGGGCACCATTCTCTATCACATTGAATAAAATTAGACCCGAATTGATATCATCGCCGTCGTTAACACTAATGTAAATTCCTTGTGGTAAGGCATTTCCATGACTATCTCTAACTACTTGTGTAAATTTGACTTTTAATTCCAAGTTTACTGGATCCCATGACAGGAATTCCTCGTCTGTGCTAAATATATCTAGGAGTTGGAGAGGAGTTTCTACATCACTGATTAGACCAATTATGGATACCTTTTCTTCAGTATCAACTTTAACAGTAGGCATTCCAGAATATTGATCATCACTACTTGAATAAATTGAAGGGAGGGCGTTTTGAAGAATAAAGGCGTCTTCGGAAATTAACCATTCACTATCTTGCCCACCTGCATCTGTCCACATTACTCTGAGATCATATTCACCTACTTGTGAAGTTAATTCAGTATTTATTGAAAATAAGTATCTAGCATTACCACCGCTTCCAATAATTTCGGGCCCTTCAATCCATGTGTCATCCCAAGAACCTGTACCTGCCTCCGAATAATGTAATGTAGGGTACATAGATTCAATCGTATCAACTAAGTCATTTGATATTGCAGTGACTTCGAATTGAATGGAACTACCTCTGTTAACATTAGGGGAAGAAACAGAAGTGGGAGTAACTGGAACCGGAGGTAAATCGTGTAGTCCGGCTACATCCTGATAATTATTTCTTGGAATTCTATCACCTTCCAGATTAGAAAGCCTCGCCCTAAAAATAGAGGTACCTGAGGGTGACATTTCAATTGAAGAAGTATCGAAAACTGTTGTCAATATTTGAGTAGAGCCAGATGCAATATTATTATTTAATGAAACGCTAGAAATTAACTGTTCATCCGACCCATCTAGATAGTAGATACTGATTTGTCCACCTTCAGAGTATGTTTCAACACCATTATTTCTAATAGTGGTTTCTAAGACTATTTCATCTCCTTGAACAAAACCAGAATCGCCTTGAATAGTGAAATCAGATATCCCTATATCAACTAAGGGAGCCATGTCAAGATCAACCGCGGCATAGAAATTGTTGTAGGTTGTATGGGGGCCATCCATTAGTGCAACTACAGGCCAAAAATTCTCAAATTGAGTATTTCCTCCTGCAGCCCTAACAGTACTCAAAGGTTTATCCCAAGAAAGTTGAGCATTAGAACTAGGAGAAAGGACTACTTGTTCAAAACCACTTTGGCTACTATCTAGTAGCCAAGATCTCCAAACATGATGTGGTTTGTATCCATCATCATAGTTCTCAGCCCCAGATTGTTCAGTAATGGCAGCATATACATACACTGAAACTGAAGGTATGGAGCCTAAATATGAGATAGTCAAGTCAGTAGTAACAGTATCCCCTGAAGGATTCAGGGAAGTCGATAGTTCCATCGAAAAATCTGTGGAAGAAGGCGCCATACATCCACCTGCAGTAAAATCATTATCATAGTAACTTGAACCACCAGCACCCACTTTGTAGCAAGAACCTGCTTGTTCATCGGCAAAAGAGAAGGTAGGGTATCCACTGGATGCACCCATAACATGGTCTCTTCTAGATCCTGAACTACCAATTGAATCCGAA
>NYXJ01000045.1 GCA_002685315.1 Methanobacteriota archaeon | reverse complement strand
CATCATTATTTCAAAAAACGCCTTACTGCGAGCCTGCATTGGCTTCACAGTATAATCCAATTTCTGATAACTACCATTATCGGCCGATGGTGTATCGGTAAAATGAATATATTTATCCATCTAGTTTTTTTATTCAAAATTATTCGGTGCCTAATTTTTGAATTATTTGTTTAGTAATTTCAAACCAGTTATTTTTTAAATACTTGTAGAAATCACTATTTATGATTTTACAATAGAGCCTGAAAAATATGTTTTGGATATAGGAGATACTCCAGGTGTCTGGCACCAGTAATCTACATGCTTACTATTTAGAATATTAAAGTCAGCGGGCCCTCCCTCGTATAATGAGCCAACACATTTTTCCATTTCACTATTTAGAGTAGATGCGGGATTTCTTGTGCATGCTACTAATGCAGCTAATGGATCAATGCCTATTCGGTGTGTTGCTAGACTTGAAACGAATGGTAAAGAAAGAGATTGACAATTAGGATTGAAGTCAGTTGCTAAAGAGAAATTCCAATTGTTCTCGATACAATCAACTATTCCATTACCTAGATCTTTCCCTAAAACATAAGGAGTACCTGGTAAAAATACCTGCATAGTTCCAGATTTATTTGCTTTGTCTCTAGAGTCATCATTACTGAAACCTACATGATCTGCGCTACAACTTTTTAGTTCCGCAGCGAGTGACAAACCTCCAGAATCTACAAACTCATCTACGTGAAGGCGGCTTCTTAAACCAAATTTTCTTGCAGACTTAACTAGAGTTTCTGTTTGTTCAAGATTAAACCATCCGGGTTCACAAAATACATCAATCCATTTTGCTAATCCTTTCTCTGCAACTAATGGTAATTGTTCATGAATTAATTCGTCCATATATTCGCTGACTTTCTTATCTTCAGGGAAATCGTGGGCTCCGAGCCATGTTGGGAGAATATTTTGATTATTTCCTCCTAAAGAATTAGTGACCTGAAGAATCTTAATTTCGCTTTCAACTGATAAACCATAACCACTTTTTGCTTCAATAGTTGTAGTCCCATAATTTGATGATTGTGAAAGATTACTGCGTCCAATTGATTCTAAATCTCCTTGTGATGCATTTCTCGTCGCCTTAACAGTTTTAGAAATACCGCCGCCCTGTTTAGATATATCTTGATACGACAAACCGTTTTGCCGCAATCTAATTTCATTAGACCTATCACCGGACCAAAGAAGATGCGTGTGGCAATCAACTAGTCCAGGTATTATTGCCTTGCCTTTTATGTCTAAAAGTTCGACTTTGTTAGATTTTCCATCTTCCATATCTGGTGCGAATTCTTCTAATAATTCTTGTTGGGATCTGATTTTAATTATATTTCCTTCAGATACTAGAATTGAGTGGCCGCCTTCTAAAATTAGATTTTCACGATCAGACATTTTCATACCTGAAAGTGGTTTTGAGACGTCCCCATGGGACAAAGTTGCCAATTCCCCTATGTTGTATAACAGGAGGTCCATGATAGCGGACAGGAGTGACACTTGAAAGGACTCCCTTCCTCGCAGGTGTAATGGGTGTGATTTTAGGGATTGAAAGTACAGCTCATACTTTCTCCTTCGGTGGTGTTTATACTAATGGAAAAACTATACCGTCTTCATCCGCCTTGTTCAGGCCTGAACAGGGAGGAATTCATCCGCGAGAGGCAGCCGATCACCATTCATTATTATCTGGAAATTTATTTAAGGAATTTATTTCTAAAAATCATATTCCAGTGAATCAAATAGATGCNATTGCATTTAGTCANGGGCCNGGTTTAGGGCCTTGCTTGAGAGTTGGTGCTTCTGTGGCAAGATCNCTTTCTGATAAAATAGGTAAGCCATTAGTAGGGGTNAATCATTGCGTAGCNCATATCGAAATTGGGAGGCTACAAACAGGCTGTCAAGACCCAGTTNTATTGTACGTAAGTGGAGGTAATACGCAAGTAATTGCGAGAAACGGAAGNCGATACCGAGTAATTGGAGAAACGTTAGACATAGGTATCGGAAANATGTTAGATAAATTTGCTAGAACNCAAGGAATTCCGTTCCCCGGCGGTCCTAAAATAGAAAAATTAGCTAACGAATGGGAAAAAAGTAACCCATCAGCCAGTTTAGACGAAATTATATTACCATATGGCATACAAGGGATGGATTTATCATTTTCAGGTATTCTAACTGCTGCTATACAAAAAGTTTCAGATGGGCACTCTCTTCAAGAGGTTTGTTGGTCTCTCCAAGAGCATTCATTTTCAGCTTGTATAGAGGTTGCAGAAAGGGCATTAGCTCATACAGGCAAAAGTGAATTATTACTAGGAGGAGGCGTGGCTTGTAATGAAAGAATCAGAGAAATGGCTAGTCTGATGTGTAAAGATAGGGGAGCAACTGCTTTTTGGCCAGAAAAACAATATTGTGTAGACAATGGAACAATGATNGCCGAACTAGGNAGAAAGATGCTTAAACATGATATTTATACTAAATTGGAAGATAGTGCNATCGATCCNTCTATGAGAACTGATCATGCAGAAGTGGTATGGNACTAATTCTCGCTCTAAGAAGNCTTATCTAAGGCACTTGGTGGCCGTNATACAGGACTGAGTATATTGAGAGGAGGNAGAAGGAGAGGACCACCCAAAAGGGCGCCAAAGAATATCTTCAGTCCCNGNGCTAAGAAGGAACAAAAAAAACCTGTCCATCANCCTCCACCNAAAGTACAAGCAATTGTACCTCCTGCTCCTATNACTCCNCCAAANANTGCTGGTTCAGAAAAGNAAAAAAAGGTTGAGNAAAAGGCNATTAAATCTAAAGANANNNTNNCTGAAATNANAGAAAAAACATCNNTTGAAGTAGTTGAGNAAGTNATTCCNGAAAAAANNGAGGAAGATATNTCTAAAGAAATNATTACAGATCAAATATTAGGAAATAAACCTAAAAAAACACGTGGTTTAAAACAAATAAAAAAGAAACAAGATAGTAAATCCAAAGATTCGAATGTTCAAAGTGATAGGGCTGCTGCACTAATTGAACAAAGCAGGAAAAGAGCTATGCAACCGGTTGTAGCCAAGAACGATACGACAAAGCAGACAACTAAACCCGTAGTCACTAAAAGACGTAGGAATACTAAAACAAGTTACCAACCTGCTGCTCGAGCAAAGCGCTTGAATAGGAGTAGGCATATGGAATACAAGTATGAAATGAGAAAATTACTAGTTGATATTAATGTCCCTGAAGAACACAGGTCAAACTTATTAGGTACGATTTGGGCAAAGGGAGAAAGGATAACTACAACCGATGCAAAAGAATTCCTGAAAGAAAAGATGTCGGAAGGCACAATTGATGGAGAACAAAAATCAAGGCTTGAGAAAGTTATTGATGATTACACGATAAAAAGGTGAGATTATGAAAGTAGAAAATAATAAAATTGTAAAAGTACATTACCANGGATATTTCCCTGATACAAAGGAAGTTTTCGATAGTTCTCTGGAAAGGGAACCACTATCATTTACGGTAGGGAAGGGGCAAATGATTGCTGGATTCGAGGCAGAATTATTAGGGGCGGAATTATCTGAAAAAAGAACTTTCACTTTAGATCCAGACAGGGCCTATGGGCATAGGGATGAAACAAGAATTACAGATATGCCATATCCTGATTTTCCTGAAGGGATTGAAGTTGGCATGAAATTTCAAGCAGAAGTCAATGGAATGCCAATGCCATTCGAAATTATCAGTATCAATCCGGATGNAGGGGATTCAGGTACAGTAACATGTGACTTTAATCATCCGATGGCTGGTAAAGCCTTGACATTCGAGGTTGAAGTTGTTGAAATTAATGACGCTGACGAATCTTGTAATACTCCCGGTTGCGGCTGTGGGAATTAGTAATATTACAGATTTATAAGGTCTGATTATATGATTATTGCTCAAAATAAAGTCGTTAAAGTTCATTATGAAGGATTCATAACAGATACTAATGAATTATTTGATAGTTCATTGAAAATTGAACCACTAACGTTTATAGTGGGTCATATGCAAATGATTTCNGGTTTTGAAGAAGAATTACTTGGTTCAAAAATTTCTGAAAAGAAAAAATTTACACTTGAACCNGAAAGAGCATATGGTCAAGTAGATGGCAATATGGTGATTGAAAGGTCTCTTAGCGACTTTCCAGAGGAGACAGAAGTGGGAGTGATGTTCCAAGCGGAAATAAATGGAATTCCAATGCCATTTAGAATAACTAACATTAATTTAGAATCTGAAATCGTAACTTGTGATTTTAATCATCCAATGGCCGGAAAAACATTGACATTTGTTGTTGAAATTTTAGACATTAGGGATGCTACTCAAGAGGAAATAGACCATGGGCATATTCACGGAGACGATGGTCTCCACCATTAGCCAATCACATAATTCATTTGCCTTACTATCATGCGATAAGTGTGAAGAGACGTAATAGGAGATTTAGATCACGTAGAGGTTTACAGAGAAATGATGTTTCATCTTTAGATACTTTAGCAGATTCTAAACATCCTAAATCTGGCCATCCATTACCAGGTGAACCGCCGTATACGCGCGGAATACATAGTGGGATGTACAAGGATAAGTTATGGACAATGAGGCAATATGCGGGTTTTTCTACAGCAAGTGAAACAAATAGTCGATTTAAATTATTATTAGATTCAGGACAAACGGGCCTTTCAGTAGCTTTTGATTTGCCTACACAATTAGGTCTAGATTCAGATGATGAGGATTCATTGGGTGAAGTCGGTAAAGTTGGTGTACCAATAGATTCGATAGAAGATATGGAAGAATTATTTTCCGATATAAATTTAGAAAAAATTTCTACATCAATGACAATTAATGCACCTGCTACCACATTATTGGCACTCTATGTTGCTGTAGCAGATAACCAAGGAGTCGCTAGGGAATCATTGAGAGGAACTGTTCAGAATGATATACTGAAAGAATATATTGCACGAGGATTATATGTATTCCCTCCTAAAGAATCAATTCGATTAACTACTGACTTATTTGAATGGTGTAACAAAAATACACCTAAATGGAACACAATTTCCGTTAGTGGATACCACATCAGGGAGGCAGGTTCGACAGCAGTAGAAGAAGTCGCATTAACGTTGGCTAATGGAATATTTTATGCAGAGGAAGCAGTCAAAACGGGTCTTAAAATTGATGATTTCGCCCCAAGAATGTCCTTCTTTTTTGGTTGCCATAATGACTTTTTTGAGGAGGTATCAAAATTTAGGGCTGCGAGGGAACTTTGGTACGAATTAGTAAATGAAAGATTCTCTCCTAAGAATCCCAAATCTTCACAATTAAGATTCCACACACAAACTGCAGGAGTAACATTAACAGCTCAGCAACCTATGAACAATACTGTAAGGGTATCTTACCAAGCACTTTCTGCCGTACTAGGAGGTACTCAGTCGCTGCACACTAACAGCTACGATGAAGCAATAGGTCTCCCTACAGATGAATCCGTGAAAATAGCATTAAGGACTCAACAAATTATCGCAAACGAAACAGGAATTGCAGATGTTGTTGATCCATTAGCAGGGTCATATCACGTTGAAGAAATGACTGCTTCTATTAAAGAAGAAGCCAAAAAACTAATTTTAGAAATTGAAAATAATGGAGGGGTTCTGGACTGCTTAAAGATCGGGTATCAGCAAAAAATAATTCATGAAAGTGCATGGGAAGAAATAAATGACATAGAAGAAAATAATCTCTTGGTTGTTGGAGTTAATTGTAACGTTGAAGAAAATGAAGGTATTGCTACTGGTATGAAAATAGATTCTGAAAATGAAATGAAACAGGTTGAAAAATTAAAAAATTTCAAGAATAATAGGGATAATGAAGCGGTCATAATAGAATTAAAAAAATTAAAAAACGTTTGTGAAGGAAATGATAATGTAATGCCAGCATTAATTCAAGCACTAAAATCAGGTGCTACCGTTGGCGAAGTCAATGGTATAATGAGGGATGTTTTCGGGACATGGGTTTCACCCAGTGGTGTTTAAAATGAGTAGGATTGACCATATTGGTATTGCAACAAACGACATTGAAAAAGCATCGGAATTCTGGTCGATAATTGGCCTTCAATCTGGCGAAGACCACATCAATTTAGAGCAGGATGTAAAGATAAGGATGTTCTACGGCCATGATGTAAATGGTAATAAAACACACTCTAAAGTAGAGTTGATTGAAGCCTTGTCTGAGAAATCCACTATAGCAAAATTCATCAAAAAAAGTGGAGAAGGTATTCAACAATTAGCTATTTCAGTATATGATATCGAGTCTGTAGTTTCAGATCTGATTGATAACGGCATTAGAATGATTAACACTAAACCTACAATTGGAGCAGGGGGACATAGAATTGCATTTGTGCATCCTGATTCAACAGGCGGTGTACTAGTAGAACTCGTAGAACGAAATAAGCGGTGAAAATATGTTGAATTGTATTAAAAAATTAATTGAAGAAAATAAAATGGTAAAAATAAGTAGTGAATTACTTGACCAAGAAATTGAATTCATATCTAAGTCCTTAGAATTAATGAGGGATGCGCAACAGATTTCAAACGATGCATATTTAGATTCTGGATCTATACAAGGTGGATTAACAGTTATTTCAAGTTTGATTGAACAACAAATACCTGATGTAGAAATTGATTCTTTAATGCAGACATTATACTTAAGATCCGAAATATTAGAGCAAAACCATCCAGGTATCAGTGAAACTTTAGAGTCATACAGGCATTAATATTCGCTCAGTAATACTAGAAGAATATTTATATCCAAAATCATTCTGGTTTGTTCGTGCCTAAAGTGAGTCTCGATATGCCGTCAGAGTTAATGAATGATCTAAAAACTCATGTGGGTGATGAAAAAAAATTTATTTCTCTAGCAGATGCAATCAGAACTGCCTGTAGAAAAATGTTAGATCAACTTGACTCGATAGATGAATTTCATGGAAGGAAGTGATAATGTGAAAAAGATACCAAATAAAGATGAAGCTATGAGTGCAATAGATATATTAGTCAGATATATAGAAAGAATTGATGGCGATTTAAGAGAAGGTTTGGTTGATACACCAAGGAGAGTAATTGATGCTTTTGACGAATTATATGGCGGTTATTCGATGGATGCAGATACCTTACTGGATGCAACATTTAACGCTGAAGGATATGATGGAATTGTCTTACTCAAAGATATTGAGTTTCACTCAACTTGTGAGCACCACATGTTACCATTTACTGGTACTGCACATGTAGGGTATATACCTGTAGAAAAAATTGTTGGGATAAGCAAATTAGCCAGACTAGTAGATCTTCATTCTATGAGGTTACAAAATCAAGAAAGGATAACTAAATCAATTGCAGACGATTTAGAGCGTGTTTTGAAACCATTAGGTTGTGCAGTTGTAATAGAAGCAAAACATGGATGTATGCAGTGCAGAGGGGTGAAAAAACAGAATTCAGTAATGTCTACGAGTTCTATGAGAGGTGTCTTCTTCGATAATTCTGAAGCAAGAATGGAATTATTGCAATTAATTAATAATCCAAGAAATAATTGAGGAGTAAATATGGTCATTCTTAATCAAAATAATGATGTTGAACAATTATTTCCAATTGTTGAAATATTTCACAGTGTTCAAGGAGAAGGTTTCCATGCAGGAATCCCGTCAATATTTGTTAGATTTGGAGGGTGTAATCTTAGATGCCCTTGGTGCGATACCGATTTTGACATATGGACTGACATGAGTATTCTCGAAATAGTTAACGAATTATCAAGGTATGATTGTGATAGGATAATTTTCACAGGTGGTGAACCTGCTCTACAAGATTTAGTCACTTTATCGGGTTTTTTAAAGCCTTTGGGGTATTTTTTGAGTATAGAAACTAACGGTACAATCAATATACCTAAGGACATAATTGATTGGGTTTGTGTGAGTCCAAAAGACCAAGAATACGAAAATATAAAAATTAGACAGAGAGAAGGAGATGAGTTAAAAGTTGTATATTTAGGCCAAGATTTAGACATTTATGATCAACTAAAAAAAGGTTTTAGCCACTTATTTTTACAACCATTATATGATGAAGGTCAGAGTACTGAATGGAATGGCATGAACTTCCATAGTACATTTGAGAAAGTACGTTCTAATCCTGAATGGAGACTTTCATTACAAACACATAAGTGGATGGGGGTGGAATAATTAGAGCCGTGATGTCATTTAGTGGAGGGATGGATTCTACAAGTCTCCTATTACGACTACTTCAAGAGGGGTATAAGATTGATTGCATTTCATTTAATTACGGCCAGAAACATAGTATTGAAATCGATAGAGCAAAAAAAAATATTTCTTACCTGAATGATAATGGATATATTTTGGAACACAAAATTGTAGATTTAAGTTCAGCTATGTCATTATTTCATTCTTCTTTAACTGACAAGGGATTAGATATACCAGAAGGATTTTATGAAGAGGAACAAATGAAGAGTACAGTAGTACCTAATAGAAACGCGATATTCTCCTCAATAATTTATGGCTATGCACTATCAATAGTTGCAAAGGAAGATGTAAATGTGAAAATTGCATTAGGAGTTCATAGTGGTGACCATACGATTTACCCAGATTGTAGGCCTGAGTTCTACAATAGTCTAGATAAATCATTCAAACTTGGAAACTGGGATTCTGAGAAAGTTGATTTTTATTTACCATACTTAGAAGGAGATAAATCTTCAATTCTAGATGATGCTCTTAATTCATGTATTAAATTGAATATTGATTTCGACACAGTATTTTCTAACACAATAACGTCATATAATCCTGATTCAGATGGTAGAAGTTCTGGTAAAAGTGGCTCAGATATTGAAAGAATTCTAGCATTTAATAAGATAGGGAGAAGAGATCCAATAGAATATTTTGAATCATGGGAAACTGTGTTAAAAAATGCAATTAATATTGAGAAAAAATATAAAGATACGGAATACAAAGAAAGACTAAGTGAAATACAGTACGAAGTCACACAAAATGCCGCTACTGAGATGCCCTTTACAGGAGAATATTGGGACGAAAAAAGAAATGGAAAATATTTCTGTATTTGTTGCGGTCATAAACTATTTACTTCTGAAATGAAATACGATTCTGGTTGTGGTTGGCCTTCATTTTTCTCCGAATCAATGGAGGCAAATATTTTGCAAATTGAAGATTTGAGTCACGGAATGCATAGGATAGAAGTTAAATGTTCTAAATGCAATTCTCATTTAGGGCATATTTTCAATGATGGCCCGATCAAAAAGGGAGGGAATAGATACTGTATTAATTCCGCCTCAATGAAATTCCAGGAGGAAGAAGATGACGACTATAATTAAGAGGTTTGTAGAAACAGATACTGGGCATAGAGTCCCTAATCACAAAAGTAAGTGTAAACATATGCATGGGCATAGATATAGATGGGAGGCGGTTATTGAAGGAGACATTATCGAAGAAAGCGGCGTTTCGGATGAAGGAATGTTGATGGATTTTTCAGATATATCTCAAATTTTAAACGAATATATACATGATGTAGTTGATCATTCATTTATTGTATATGAAAATGATGAAAAAGCAATTCATGCATTAAAAATTCTCGGTGATGATCATAGAACATTAATTGTCCCATTCATTCCAACTGCTGAAAATCTAGCTAAATGGGCGTTCGAACAAATTGAGCCAAGAATTAAATCAAAATATGGGCAGAAAATCCAATTGGTAGCCATGAATGTCAGAGAAACTCCTAAATCTTGGGCTTCTTGGAAGAAAGATTAATCTTTTTTAGAGATTATCTCATCCCAAATTTCAGGATTATTTGAGAAATACTCGAAGGCAATATTTGCAGTATTTAATACTCCTAATAACCTATGAATTTCATCCTCTTTAGGCAGTCCTCTCATAATTACCCTATGCAATGTTTCTTCTATCCCACTCCTTCGAAAATCAATAGTAGGTATTTTTTCAGATAGTGTATAAATTTCTTTCCTTAATACATTCTTAAGTTCAGGTGACAATAATTTTTCATCGTTGATATCATTACCACCAAGATATTGATTTCTGTACCAAGAATAACAAATTATAGTAACAGCATGGCTAAGATTCAATATCGGGTATCCAGGCCATGTAGGAATAGTCATTAGTAAATCGCAAATTCTTAATTCACTATTCAATAACCCTTTACCTTCGGGGCCAAAAATAATCGAAATATTGCCGTCCAAATCATGCAATCTATCTGGGAGATCTTCTGGCTCTAAAAAATGTCGAAATGAAATTTTACTACCTTTTTCCCTTTTACCAGATGTACCAACTACCAGACTGGAATCTTTAACTGCAGATTCAATATCATCGAAGAATTTTGCATTATCTAATACTGATTGGGCATGTTTAGCTCTATTACGGACTTCCTCAGACCAAATAGGATCTCTACCAACAATCCTCAAGTCAGAGAAACCAAAGTTCATCATTGAACGAGCAACTGCGCCAATGTTTCCATCGAATTGTGGCCTAACTAGTATGATTGACACTCTATGTGAATAATCAGGAGGGGGTACATCAAGCATCTCGCCCATGTGAATCAAATGTCCCTAAGGAACAGATTGAATAATACTTCTCTAATCAACTCTACGCTGTTGATACCTTGTAATGTAACCAGCGATCCAGTTTCTCATACGTTTGTTAGATACATCTGTATATTCGGAAACAAAGTGCTTATTATTTTCAAAATCATTATTGAAGACATCAGGATATAATTCAACTAATCGCAATGCTCTGATTTTAATGAATGATGGTCTAATATTGCCCATTTTCAGTCCTCCAATAATTTAACTTCTAGAGGGAAACCTTCCTCTCTAGTAACTTGAACACGAATTTTTCTCGGTGGGTTTTGCATACCACGAGACCAAATAACGTGATTTACAGATTCATCGATCCATATTTCTTCTTCTTCTGTCTTCTTCATGTGTTGTGATACATGTTTCTTAATTTGAGCCATTGCACGGTTAGCTCTGCGAGTCCTAGGAACTGACCATGCTGCTCTTAATGGAATTGTCATCTCTCTTACTTCTGCCATATAACTCACCTTTGTAATTTAGAACGGCGCCACATATGTCTCTTAGGGTGGCTAGTTACGTTCCTGTTAGTTCTTAGCATAACCCAAACTGGAACACGACGATTTTGCTTTGTGACTTTGTTAAGTCTTAGTTTCTTTGCTAATGGTTTTACACGTGCCATATAATCACCTTAATATTTTGAAAGTCCAGGGTACTTCTCTTCAGCAGCACCGCGTACAGAATGAGCAGTTTTGTCTAGTAAAGCATGACCTTCGGGAGTTAGAATTTTCCCATAGTTTACAGTATTAGCAGGATTCCACTTGCTAGTAATTAGTCCTGCTTCAGTCAATTGTTGAAGAACCGTCCTAGCAACATTACGAGAACCAGCTGCTGCACGTGTTGGTTTCACACCGCGATCTTTGGGGCCGCCAAATAATTGAGCCATGTGGTTTGTTCCGATAGGGCCCTTCATTCCGACCTTTCTTAGAACTGCTGCAGAGCGAATAAACCACCAGTCTTCTTGAGTAGGAGGTCTTTCACGGTGAGTACCAGTTTTTACGTATTCTGCCCATTCTGGAGGGTTAATTGGCTTGAAACTTTGTAGCTCTGTAGAGAGGCTATCAATAAGCAAATCAGCCGGTACATCGTAATATGTCGTCATACTATCACCTTTGTGCGGACCGCCCGTCCTAGAGTCTGTATTTAACCGTGATGACAAGAGAGCACTCTGTCACAGTAAGATGAATAGAGTAAGATTGAACAACAAGTATTCAAAACCCACCTCCCATCGCATCAGAATATGGAGAAGTCAATGTCGCGTAACCCAAATATGTTGCGTACATTAATTGGACTAGGTTTAGTACTAATTATTATACTTGGATATGCGGTTCATTCAAACACAGTAGATTCTGAATATTACATGTACGAAACTACTAATTCAGAACAAAATACTGAATTAATTCAATTGGAAGAAAACTCTTCAGAATGGTATTTTATCTCCAATGAACCCATTACATGGATTAATACTACAGTTGAGGGCGCTCCTCAAGGAACTACTCTAGTAATTGATGCATCAGGTGTAGAATGGTATCACACTCCATCGCTAGGACAAAATGAAAAAGACTTCAATTGCAAGGAATTCGCTCCCGACTATGTTGATTTAATAGAAACTTGTATAAAAGGGTCATACCATGAAATTTCACTCGATGAACAAAATATAATGGTAGGTTTAGTATCTACTGAACTTCCTATAGGAGGCCTTGGTTCACTTCAAGCAGATAACTTAGATTCTGCGAATGAAAGTGTTGAAGAAATACTAGATGGCAATACAAATACAATAACTTGGAAAATTTCTTTAATAAATTCTGAGGGAGAAATAATTAGTTCGGAGGGGATTGAAGTTAACAATTCCATCACTACACATAATTTATTATCAGTAACAGAATTTAAATTAGACCCAATTCAAGAATCAATCTACAGTTTTGCAACGTTAGTAGGGTGTTTTACACTCCTCCTTATATTGCCGATGATAGCATATTTTTCTGCTGTATATAAAGAAAAGAGAGATGAAGATGCTAGATCGAAAACTCCTGAATTGGAAGTTAGCGAGTAGTATTCCGTTCATTAATCTGAAATTGGGTAACGTTCTTTACTGTGATTGTATACGAACAAATATGGCTAACAGGGGCATCAAGGGATTGAGGAAAGCTAGAAAGATGTTTACTAAAAATAAACAAAGTACCGAAAAAAAGGTTGAATCATCCTGTGAAGAACCAGGCTGTGGCTGTGGAAACTAAGCCCATTTGAATATCACATTTCATGTATCATTTGCATCCAGAATCCATTTTTCTAAAATATCTCTTCTTTCTTTAACATCAACTTTGGACGTGTGTGGCATATCATCAAGTACATGAATTTCAGAAATTTCATCAAAATGTTCCTTTAATAGGATGAAATGGTCATCACCAAGTGTCTCATCATTTGCAGCCTGTAATACTAGAATTGGAACTTTAGGAGTTCCCCAAAAAGGTATCTGAGCATTCGCATACCCAACATTAAGGTCAGGATGAATCCTTTGGTATTCTCTTCTTAGAATATGTCGGACCCAAGGGCTAGCCATTACTGCTCTACCAGGTAATTTCTTCTCAATGATTAACGGAAAGGATGTTGCAGGAGACTCAAGTATAATGCCCTTGAATGATTTTTTCCACCATCCCGAAGGATGAGAGGAGAGTCTAATTGTTAGAAAACCTCCTAAAGAGTGCCCATAAATCCAAAATTTTTCTGGTGTAAATCCTAGTACATTAGGAATTTTCTCAAGTAACATTTCAATATCGGCAATTACTTTCAGTATTGTCCACTCATATTTTCCTTTTTGTTCTCCAAATCCTCTTTGATCTAGTCCAATGACATTGAATCCTAAAGAATTAATATGTTGGCATCTTGTTTCACCATTACCGAGACTCGAGTTATATCCATGTAAGTAAAGTATAGTGTCTTTTACTCCTCTACTGGATTTTAAGTAATGGGCTTTCATTTTTTCCTCACCCCATCCAGTGAAATAAAATTCATTCCATCTGTCGTCAGTGATTGTTTTTCCACTACTAGGTGGTGTGATAAAAACTGATGAGTATATTCTCCACCTCATAGTCAACCAGGCAGCTATTGGGATAAATATCCCGAATACAAACCAAGCAACTCTAGTATCTCTCCATTCAGAAGAAATCGCTATAGCAAATATTTGTAGAACTATAAATAAAGTCAAAAATTTAGGTTTACTAGGTAACCACGGAGCAGGAGTTTTTTGGTATACTGCTGCCTTAAGTTTGGTTATTGAGGATATACTTCTGTTCACCAATTTAATCACCTAATTCGACTCTACATTAATACCAATAACTTGCTATTAATGATATTATGGTAAAATTGACCTTGGAATATAAATAATATCTAATTATTTCATTATCAATAAATTGAATAAAAAATTATTTGCAGGTGAAAATTTTATCAATAAATTATCTTTAGAAATGATACATGCCTGTTAATGAATGCTCGATGAAAGCCAAAGATGACGAAAAATGGATGAAAATAAATAACTGTTCCGTTAGTATGTCAGTAACAAGAAGGATTCAACGTACTATAGTAAGAGGGAATGAAGGAGACGATATTCTAGATGAGGGGGCTGAAAGTGTAGTTTACAGCATTGAAGGGCAAATGCCAGTATCAGAGTATCGACAAATACTCATTATGTTCAGAAAAGGCGGTATTTTAATCAAAGATCCCTTTGAAGAAAGAATTGCTAGTGCAATAATTTCTAGAATTGAATTTGACGGCAATACTAGTAATTATTTAATTGAAATAATTGAAGATGTCGATATCAAATGGTGAGAGTGAGATATAACGAATGATTTTGTTCCTACTTGGAAGACAGTTACAAATTTGATTGTAGTGATTATTAGAATATTTTTTTATTAATCCGTAGGTAACTCTAAATCATTAGTATCTAATCGTAGCGTATGAATGGATACTCTGAAAGAACTACTTTGAACAGAAATAATGATACATCTCTTTACGGTTTTTATGCATCTCTTGCAGCAGGTGGTTTTCTTCTGGCATATGCGATATATTATGTTACTATTGTGAATGTTTCCAGTGATTACGCCTACTTGACACTAGGTGTAATGACGGGAATTATTGCATTATCATGTGCTATATTTCATGAATGGTTGAGGAGATCTAATGGCCCTTCTAGAGAAGAAAATGCAATAGAAGAATACTCTTCTGCTACTGCAGTATTAATGGGGTCTTTATCGGTAATTTGGCTATCAAGGTTTTTAGTATATTATTTGGGTAAAGTAATTGATGTTGTTGAAATTCAAGATGGAGAAATTTGGATTCCAGTTTGGCTTTCCTTACTCCAAACCATATCATTGATCATAGTTATGGAAATTAGTATTAAATTGATTAATAGACATTCATTAGGCACACTCCCTAGAACTATTGTAATATTAGCTCCTATAAGTTTAGCATTCAGTGCAATTACTATTTGGTTAGATTACTCTAGAAATGAATTAGATATTTTTCTTACAATATCCTTCATATTATTGATGGGGAGTTCTATTGTAGCATCACTCCGGTTAAAAAGATCGATTTTATATCTTCTTTCATCGGGATTGGCTGTTTTGCTACCGTTGTTATTGGGTATGAGTAATCCTGAACATCTAAGTTTATTGGTACCATTTGTAATAATTATAGGAATAACAGCTACTGACCGAAGTCTTTCTCGACAAATGATCGAAAGAGGTTCGGGTGTAGTTGTATGTGCAATTTTACTTGCACAGATGATATCTGCTGGTAACGAGACGAACTATATATTTGCAGAACTCTTTGAAAGTCCATCTCCATTTGGATTGACGTTTTGGTTATGGGTATCTTTGTTGATTGGTTGGTTTGCTCCTACATACATGCTCAGAACTCCTGCTATGCCTATAGCATTGGCATTCTCACTAACACTTCTATCATCTGAGGCTGCATTAATTGGTTGGTTAGTCGCAATAATCGCCTTCATATACCTCGAGACAAGAGAACAGGCTAGAGATTGGGTTGTTAAATCAACATTTGCAACAATGATATTTGCTTGGTGGGTATCAAGTATCATAGGAGTTATGACTGATTCGGAGCTTATTAGTATCGGAGAATTTACATTAGACTATACTACTGGTTCAATATTCCTACTTTTTCCAATATTGCTAGGGCTTTCTTACTGGGGTCATAGTAGAGGTAGATTTCAAAAATATTGGTATTCTGCATTAATATTATCTGCATCATTGAATTTACTTCTTATCGCAGAATCGAATATAATATTCCCGATTACATTAATGGTTATTAGTGCATTACAGTTTTACGATTTCACAATTAACGATAGAGGTGGGAAAACCTTAGTCGATAGGAATTTATACACAATATTTTTACTTTTACCGACATTTCTGTTAACAATACAAATCCCAGAAACTATCGTGATTGATGATATCAATGTTTTACCAATACTTGTATTAATAGCATTCTACTCGTTGTCCTATTTATACAGAGAAAGTAAAGAAAATTTAGTTATGACACCTGAGTTCTTTTTTGCTATGCTATTACTTCCAATTTTTATTATTGAAAATATTAATGATTACAATGAAAATATTCAAAAAACAATTTCATTAATATTACTAGTTGTAATACTTTCAGTAATTCTACTAATCAATGAGTCGGGTGGTGTAAGGCGAACAACCCCCATAGAAAGATTGTTCGGAATTATATATTTACTACCAGTAGCGGTAATTTCATCTGATATTTTACTAGAGGTAGATGCCAGTATCACATACCTAATTTTACATGATTTATTGATACTATCTGCACCCTTAGTTGTAAATTTTAGACTTAAGAAATTACACGATATTTCTGAAGAAGCTAGAACGATAGGTACTGTTACATTATTAATACTATTATTTATTGGATTAACCGACATTTCAGGAGGATTCCTCGCCTTACCCGTATTCTCTTTGGCTGTATTTCGGGCGACAAAACATGTTTCAACTCCAATATTACTAACTCTCCCAGTTATGGCAATTATTTATGCTACAATATTTGGAAATAATAACTCAGACAATTCTATCTTATGGTCCATGTTAGAGAGTTTACCATATTTGGGTGATTTCTCAGAATTACTAATTTTTGAAACTCCAAGATGGGTTTCGTTGCTATTACTATCAATACCATTAATGGTATTTTACAATATACCTGGAGAAAATAAACGGCCCGAAGGTTCTAGGTACGGTCCAGAACAACTTTTCGGTCCTATTATTGCAATACTACTGGGGCTTTCCTTCTTGCTTCCAGATGAAAAATTGGCACCAGTATTTATAGTTACAATACTAACATATGGATCATGGAGATATGGACTGATTTATTGGTTCTGGATAAATCCTTTCGCCACCTATTGGGCGATAATAAACTTGGCTCAACTAATAGATATAAGTGATAATTATTTCACNGGNNNNGTTTCTTTCATAGCNGGATTAATTAGTATCNCTCAATTTTATNTGTTGAANAATAAATTNTTATANNNAAANATTAGCNAATCANTTTNGAATNNAAATTTTCATCTAGAAATTTGGTCTAGAGTAGTGGGTTATTCATTCCTNCTAATNTCTGGAGATTTTTCNGATNTAGTNCCATTTATCACCAGTATANTAATCATGTATGATACATNTAAGTATTCNNTGTATAGGGCATTNTATGCTTCAATTCTACTACAATTATATACATTTTCNACATTATTTGAATTTNTAAGTTTCGGNTATATTTCCTTGTGGCCNATTACNNTNGGGTNGTTTTTGATNNNTTGTTCATGGAAAAAGTATNANTTTTTCAANAATTGGAACGNAGANNAAANATCNGATTACAATCACGAGTATGANTTCGGATTANTNGGTTCAATATTAGTANTATTTTTTATTATACCATTNGAANATGAAATTAATTCAGAATATNTAATNGAAATGACTCTNGTAATNCTTTCNANACACNATATGATATTAGGCTTNAAGCGNGANCAAGGATGGAGAAGATTATTCGGTTTAATTGGNTTACCATTAGGATTGNTTTCTCTCGGAATTCAATTTGGAGATTTGNTATTAGTACTGTTTTTATTCTTAGCAGCNNTAACTTTGATTGGACAAGCNGTTTTGTATTCCTCAAAAGGAGGTCTNGGNATNGGNAGTACAATCGAAGGTGCTGAGCCAATATTGTCNACNATAGGTTTACCAAATGAAATNCAGAATAATGAATNNAATNAAACTATTCAACCNNCTGATCCTGNCGATGNAATNCANAATAATGAATCTAATGAAACTATTCAACCCGCTGATTCNNNCGATGAAATATCGAATGTTAAGATAAGCGAAAAAGAAGTAATTNNTGACATTAAAATCCCTTCAGGAATCATNAGCCATCCCGTATTTGATGCTAAAGANTCTTCTTTCAAGGTCGTACTTGAACAAGAATTAATAGANAATTTGAATAAAATNATGATGGATTCTAATAAGAGTTACGAACCTACGAATTGGATACCATTTTTGAGAGTTCACCCTGACGGCAATCTATATCTAGAATGGGGGGAAAAGTAACCAATTTTCATCTCCAAGCATCATACTATGACTTAATTTATATTTTCAAAGAGTATTTACTATAGAGCGAATTTTATATCCACAAGTTAACTCGAACAACTATGTCTATAATACGAGCATATAACGAAGCCTGGGAAATGGGAGATGCCGAGAAACTTGAAGCAATCATTCATGATGATTGTGTATTCAACCCACATGTTGGTGGCGTGACTATGAGTAAGTCAGATATTCTAGGGTTCGTAAAAAATGAAAATAAACCCACATCAGAAAATAATCGAATCCTATATGAGAATGAGGAAGTTGGAGTTGCTCATTCAATAGTTCACTTTGCAAATGATTCTGATTCTGAGGCAGTTATGTCATTTATGAGATTCAAAGATGGTCAAATTATTTCTATGGAAACTGGTGCCACACCACTTTCGCCGGATTACAAATTGATAGGGAATTAATTAATTTGAATAAGTGAGTCATAATAGACTCTAGATTACAATTGGGATAAGAGATAAAGCATTATCGACACTGAAATAATTGCATTAAAACTCCTGAATCTATTCCAACGATTCCATTGTGTATCGAACTTCAAACGAAACATTGCTAATTCAGATNCCTCTAATGTAAATAAATTCATATTTTGTAACTCATTATTAAGGGGGATATTGATACGAGCAGTTGTTAATTGAACCCCTATAAGATAAAATGCTGATGCCAGCCAAAGGAGATTGTTTTGGCTAGTAACTAGATTTTGATAACCAAGGATTGTTGTAGCNATTATTGCCACTACGGAACCCAACCAAATAAACATAAAGACTGGNTGATTATTCTGAATAATTCCATCCATGTTTTTGAATGACATAAGAAATTCTCTATCCGAAAGTTTAGCAATACCGGGCATCACAACCACGGCAAATCCAANCAATAAACCTGCAACTAATGAACACAATAAAATCGATATTAGTAATGAGGTAGTAAATATGTCCAATGTCATCTCCCGGCACCTAACTAATAGGTCGCTAATCACATTTCTTTGAAAACTACACCGCTCTGGAAATATGGTTTCAGAATTCTGAAATAAAACGAACATAACATTTTTCCGTAACAAGTTTNACCATAATGACGATTTATGCAAGTAGAATTATTAACAATATAGTTCTAGAATAGTTGATAACATTGGGTTCTACAAGTCAAGATTTACGATTGACAACTTTAGTAGTCGCTACTGCCTGTATTATCGTCTTTTTGATAGTTAGTGCTGTTGGGAATAAATCAGTAATTTTGAATGATTATTCTGCTGTTCTATATTGTGCAGTAATTTGTATTGGTATTCAATGGATTGCTTGGGTGCCTGCATCTATCGGAAAAACAGAACGCTTCTATGATTTAACGGGTGGCTTAACTTATCTCACAGTAGTAGGATTCAGTCTTTGGGCAGGTTCACAGTCAGAACCTCCAAGTTTGAGAGAATTAATAGTCAGTTTACTTGTTGTAATATGGTCATTACGTCTATCTTGTTTTCTATATTTNCGTATCCACCGTACTGGAAAAGATGGGCGATTTGATCAACTAAAAACATCTCCTATCAGATTTCTTGTACCATGGACTATTCAAGGCCTTTGGGTTTTCCTTACAATGATAGTAGTTATTGTGATTAACAGTCAAGCTGATTCTGCACCTGCATTAGGGATATGGGATGTTATAGGATTATCAATATGGATACTAGGATTCGCCATTGAAGTCATAGCTGACAATCAAAAAACGGTTTTCAATTCTGAACCAAAAAATAAGGACAAATGGATTGACAGTGGGCTGTGGTCGTACTCTAGGCATCCAAACTATTTAGGAGAAATTCTACTATGGACGGGAATTGCCATCTTTGGAGTATCTTGCTTTTCAGGTCTAGAGAAAGTTGCTTGGATNTCACCCATATTCATATANATNCTCTTAACAAAAGTAAGTGGNANACCNATACTTGATAGANGAGCTTTGGAAAAGTGGNGAGATAATCCAGAATATCAAATATATAGAGACACTACTCCACCCCTTATCCCACGATTAAATAAAAAATCAAAATAACCTAGTTAATTAAAGAGGAAGATTTAGTATTTTCTCTCTGAACATTGTCCACTTTTCAACAGTTAATCTATTTTTCTCCGGATAATATCTTATTGATGATATANCAAATAATTATTATAATTATAATCCATGGACAAAAAAACTCCAACCATTTCACGAAAAAGAAAGGGCGTAACATANAGTTTCTTAGAGGGCTTTAGCCTTAATTATTGGGGCTTCATAATCGCTACTCGCACATAAGGTAGAAAATTCTGAGTTGGGAAAACATTCATTATTATACCCTTCAACTGAAAATTATGAAAGCGTCAGATGAATGGTGGAATTCTGATTCAACGGAAGAACAGAATAATCATGATGTGAAATTAACAAAACCACCAAAGCATTTTGTGGAAGAAAATAATCAGGACTCAACGACATTAAATTCTCGAAGTAAAGAAATTGTTTTCAGTAGTGCTATGTTTTTGATTGGAATGTTTTTTGCTTGGGATTACTGGGGGAATAGTGGTTTTTCTTACATGCTAAATATAAATGAAAATATATTATGGTTTATTGATTATAATAAATTTTATGACGACTTAAGTTTATTAGAGCAATTCGAATGGCTTATTTTTATCCTTTCTCCATCACTATTNTCTATCAATTTCATTGTAATGTGGTATTATTTACTTAAGAAAAAAATAGACCTTGGAAATACTACCTCTTATGTCCATTTTTCTATTTTTACCACTATTATTGTTACACAATCTATCACTTGGGGTTACTTAGTANTTCCTTTTTCATCAGATTGGAATTATGGAATGGGCTTCAATATTATCTTACTTAGTGGATTAGGTTTAAACCAGAAAACTGCATCAAAAATTACTGAAAGAATATATGATATGCTATGAACCCATGTTGGCAGAATATGGTTGGTGTTAGCACTGCATTATCTAAATTGTTTATATGGCCAATAAGTAAAAACTGGTCTCCCCATTGTTGATAGTCAGCATACCATCCCCCGATGTATGGATCTTGTCCTGATAGCCTCGTTTCTCCTATTCATGTGTGCCTTCGCAGGTGTAGGATTGGCCAGCATGTGGGTCAAAGAGGATACTACGGATGATTATCTCGTTGCTAGTCGCGGAATGCATCCTGCTCTTGCCGCANTATCTGCTGTAAGTACTTGGAATTCAGGATACATGTTCATTGGTTTTATTGGTTTTACTTTTACAATGGGNTACTCAATTATNTGGATAGGTTTTGGGTCAATGCTTGGGCAAATTATAGCATGGATTTGGCTATATAAATTTATTCAACAATCTGCAAATGAGCGCGGTGTCCGTTCACTTTCATCACTAGTTTCTGAAGTTACTGGATCTCCTGACGCGAAGCTAGCTGCAATATTCTCTATTCTTTTCCTNGCTGTGTATGCTGCTGCTCAATTGACTAGTGGNGGAAAAGCACTCTATGTNATGTTAGGNTGGTCAGAAGTCGTNGGGATTCTGATTGGNTTCGTTTTAGTAGTAGCTTATTGCTATGCAGGCGGTATACGTGCTTCAATATGGACAGATGCTGCTCAATCCAGTGTGATGATTGTTGGTTCAAGTTTACTATGCTATGTTGCAATGCAAGAAGTAGGTGGTTTTTCAGGGTTACACGAAGGGTTAGCAGCNGAAAATGCGAATCTAACTAGTATCGTGCCTGCAGATCTTAATTTTGGGGTCAGTTTATGGATNTTCGCGTTTTTCCTGGGTGGACTGAGTGTTGCNGGACAACCTCAAGTAGTTTCACGAGTAATGACACTAGGNACNGATGAAGATAGGAAAACTGCCATGCTATGGTTCTTTGCCTGGCAAACACCATTCCTACTAATTATGGTAATCATTGGATTGGCAAGTCGCGTAGTATTCACTGGTGCTGATTTCGACCCTGAACTTGGATTACCGATGTTAGCTATGGAAACACTAGGTCCATTTTGGGTTGGCTTAATATTAGCATCAATTTTTGCTGCAACTATGTCCACAGCAGATAGTCAGGTTCTCGCCTGTACCGCTGCATTCACAGACGATATTATGCCTGAAATAAGCCAAGACCATAAAAAGGCTAAATTGGTAACTCTGATTATTGCAGTTTTTGCCACATCAATTTCAATTTTTGGATTATATGTACCTGGTGGAGATTCAGTATTTGCTTTGGTTGTACTAGCTGTATATGGCTTAGGATCTATTTTCGTACCAATTCTAATTATCAAGTGGGCGGGATATGAACCTGATTCAAATCATACTATCGCAATGATGACGGTTGCATTAATCACAGTAATTTTATGGTCTGTTAGTGGATACGGAGATGATATATTTCCATCAGTCCCTGGAATGGGAGCAGCATTTATTACTCATTTTATAATGAACCAATTACGTACTTCACATATCTCTCCTTTAGGTAGATTTGAATTACCTGATTTCAAAACCCTAGGTATTGCTGCATTAGTTATTGTAGCTCCAATAACCGTTGGTGAAGCAGCATATATTATTGCAGGTCCAGACTCTCTAGATATGGGAGGGAGTAAAACCGGCTCCTGGTTCGTAGAGACTGATTTTGATAGCGAACAGTTAGCGGATGGAATAGAATATATCAATGACGGTCAAATATTAACGATTGAGTTAAGCACTGATTCTCTATCTGAACTAGATGATGCCAATATTGTAGGCGTCAGAGTAACTCTAACATACTCGGAAGATGAAACAAGTTCTGGTATAGGATGCAATGTACCTGGAGCATCTAATCCAGAATCTGATACCATAACGGGAACAATGATCCATGACGGAAATAATAACACATCGAGTGGGCAGAATTCTGACGGAGTTTCTTCGTCACATTTTGTTGAGGTTGAATGGTACGACAGTTCATTGATAGGTAATGTAACCGGTGTATCAAAATCAGATATTAACAAAGGATTGAACGCTGGAGACTCAGGATTGGGTATTTACACACTTGAGATAAATGTGATTGCGGAATCAGGCGGTGGAATAGGATGTACAAACACAGATGATGGTGAAGAAGTAGAATATTTAGTTGAGTTAATTACACTAGATTACAGCATTAATCCGTTGTAATTCCTGAAATATCAAATTGACTGTAATCCTCAACCATTTGGACGGAATTGAGAATTTTTAACCCCTAATTTATACAAATATGATATGGAATTAATTATATAGAGAGGTATTAACCTATATTTATGAAGCCAATAGCTGAGATAGAGGAAAAATTAGCAACTAAAACTGAATCAGTCCTTGGGTTCAAACCATCATCTAAAATCAAGAGAGGGCCGATAGGGATTCTGATTAGCATTATTTGCATAGTGATTGTATTCAGAGAATTGAATCGCTCAGGTGTAATATAGGAATGATATACAGACAAATGGATTTCAGCTTAAACCCATTAGTTTACTGAGAGCGAACTTATCGGCGATTTATCGGCCATTGCATAGTCTAACCATACTATACTCATATGTATTGCAATGACATCAAACTAATAAAAAACATTGAAAAACTCTTCTAGCCCTAGGCTCTCCGAGTACCATGAAAGGGGAATCTGTTGAAAATTCGAGGCCCTCATTGGACATGTTTGTAGGTACATCCTGTCTTATTCTGCTAGCTCCTACTATCATGATAGCTTGGGGAGAGTTCAGGGACATAATCGACTACTTCGAGTACGGTGGTAACATGGGTGACGTCTGGAGATGGTTACTTTACACCATCACGATAATATCTATACTACTGGTAACGGGACTCCATTTCCTCGGAAGGCTGAGATCAGACTCGGTTAGATTAGGTTCTGGGATATTTATCGTCTTGATATCGCTTCTGAACCTATTCTCTAGACTCTCTGATTTTGATACTGAAATGAAAAATCTTGGCATCGATGAATTCTGGGTGGACTTCATATACTGGTCTAGTACGCATGAGAGACTGGAACTTGTTATTCTAGGTATAATCATCGGTTTCTTTGTTATCAAAGAAAAGGGGAAATGAGATAGGAGTGAATTTTATGGAAAAAATAAATCTTAAAGAAAAATTATCTAAGTTTTCAGATCACTGGTCCCCGAAGGTAATTGCTGAGATGAATGATTATCAATTCAAATTGGTGAAGATTCAAGGCGAATTTGTTTGGCACAATCATGATGATACCGATGAGACATTCATCGTTATTGAAGGTGAGATGAAAATTGATTTCGAAAATGAAACTTTGCAATTGAACGAAGGTGATATGTTTGTGGTTCCAAAAGGAATTGAACACAAGCCATGGGCTGAAAATGAATGTAAAGTCATGATTATCGAACCGCGTGGTGTTCCAAATACAGGTAACTCAGAGAGTGACCTAACCGCCTCAAATGATGTATGGATATGACGCTGTTGTGTGCAGGAAAAATGTTTAAATTGAGTGTTTGGAGCTATGGTATATCATGTCATAATTCGATAAATACATAAGTAGTCACAATGAGTTCGATAGACAATTTCTGTATGGTTCGACTTAAGTCCTAAGTAGAATCTAACTATGTCTCTCAAGATATTGACTGATTGGGAATAATGAGTGGATTATGAAATAGTGAGTGCCCAGAATAAACACATACCATAAAGTACCCCCTAGTGATTAATATCAACATGGAACACATCCTTGCCATGCAGATAGTAGGCAGCGTAGCGCTGTTAATAGGACTTAAAATGAACATTGATCCGGTCGGATTCAATAAGAGCATCTTCGGAGACGTCGAAGGTATCGAAAGTGGAGAATCGTCTGCCATGAGGATGGCGATTGGTGGAGGTTTACTGGCCCTCGCGATGGTCAATATCTACTGTAGTTTCAATATTGAAGATGCGGTAGCCGCTGAGGCCATTCTGACAGGTACAGCTATGGGTTTAGCTGCCTTCTTGGTTACAGTAGCGGCCCCAAAGTTCAGAGGCTACACGGACAGTATTCCAACACTTCCGATGATCGTGCTTCCGACCATGATTGCTATCTGCCTATACTCGGCTCTGATGTAACCTTAAAGTCCCTAATCACTAGATACTGATATTGATATCGGCCTCCTTTCAGCAACAGTAAATACCGTACATTTGAAAAACAAGTGAACTAGTCAATTACCATGCATACTCGGATGTTCACGGCAGTATTCACCATTATGATTATGCTTTCAGCAACACTTGCTGGTTGCATCACTGATGATAATTCAGAAAACTCTGATACACTGATAGAGGTTCCTTATATTGGACCAGTCGACGAGAGGGAGTGTTTCGATTTTGACAATAAAGAAAGGTGTTGGCTAATTCATATTCCAGAAACTGCAACTTATGGTTTCTGTGAAGATAACTCATGCCCATTACTAATGGATCTCCATGGGCTAGGAGTAACTGTAGATGAACAATCAAATCTTTCTGATTACTCTAGAATTACTGACCAAGATAATGTTTTAATTTTGCATCCAGAAGGTGTTGACAATGGTTGGAATTTCGGTTGGTGTTGCACTGAAGAGAATGATGTCGGATTCCTACTAAAACTAATAGATAGAGTAATAGAAGAAAGAAATATAGATGAAAATAGGATTTATCTTACTGGTTGGAGTAATGGATGTTACATGAGTCAGGAGATGGCTAGTATAGCAAGTGAAATAATTACAGCAGTAGCCTGTATGGCTGGTTATACAGATGAACCAATACCTTCAGATTATTTTCCTGTGCCAATTATGGAGATACACGGTTTGATTGATCCACTTTTATTGTATGGTTCTTCTTCCACTGCATCTTTACAGGTTGTTGGAACTTTGGAAGGTGATGAAGGGGCTATTCAGAACATGTATCATTGGGCAGATGCAAACAATTGCCCAGGTTTGACTCCAGATTTAGAGACTCTTAATTGGGATTATTCAATCAAAAAATTTACTAATTGTGCAAATAATACAGAGGTTGTTTTATTCACAATGAATTATGCCCAACATAATCCATATCTAAATGATTTTGAAGGAGCTGAGGGGAATCCAACCGGAATTGATGCTTCACAAATTGCATGGAATTTCTTGAAAGATTTCACTAAATAATGTAATATTAATTGCTGAATCAATGGGGTTGCGAACCGCCCTTTCAGTGCCTCCCATGCGCCAGATACTCACGGAAGGGTGTTGCATGGGAGGGTACCGTTCCAACAGGAATTTACGAGTAGGAATAATCGTGCCGCAGGGAAAAGAGTTGTAAACTCTAACAATTAGGGAATGTTGTGATTGATAGGTTATTATTCCATATATTTGAGGTAATATTTGAGACCATCATAGAATTGATACCCCCAAAGATTCGGAAAGTACTCGGAATTATTCTGATTATAATTGGCTCTATTCTCACATTATTAATTGCTATACTATACCTAGTGGCGGGACCTGCTGATGGTACAGGAGGTTTGGGTATTTTGATATTTATAATGATGGCAATCTTGAGTTTCTTAATTGGGTTTAAAATGACTTTCTACGAGTAAGGCGGCCTCAAGGCTTTCGGAAAATTAGACTATCCCTTTGAAAACCCTATGATTCAGACTGAAGCAAGGGGTAGGCTTTGAAAAGGCGGACTACAAACTCATTAATTCAGTAATTGCTAACTCATAACTCTAGGCAGTAAGACAAGTTGGAAGGTGTATGTGCAGTAAGAAGACTTACTAGCAATTGGCAATCTGTGACAATTGTGGATAGAGTCTCACAAAGTTTGACTACAATAAAAATTGTCATAGCGATATTTTTATTCCTATTGTCTGGTATTCCAAATGTTTCCAGTCAACAAAACCCATACGCTCCTGAAATAGATTATTCTTGCGTAGAAGTCATTGGTAGGGGACTTGAGGTTGAATACGAATACGAGTACGAGTATATAAAGTGCACAATTTCTAATAATAATCCACATGATATAACAGTGAAAATATCTGAGGAATGGGAGCATAATGTAGATGGGCTATATGAATCGTCTGAGGGTTGGGGCGAGCGGATTTGTGCATATGATGCAGACGAAATTGGTCGTGAAATCATTGTCCAAGCAAGTTCTGAAGTAGTATTCTGTCACAAAATTTCTGCAGATAAATATGCCGCTGAAGGAATTTATATTTTCACATCTACAGCAGAAGTGGTAAGATATTCGGCGATTATCCCCTGTGATGTTTGTGAGCCTGTTGATGAGGAAGTGCAGATCGAAATCCATCCATGGTATACAATAATTCCTGATTACTCAGCAATTCCTGAATCAGCCTATAGCTACAACCACGACGAGTCGGAGCGTATTATGTGTGATAAATCAGATTTTTCTGAATTGCTTTTGGAACTTACTGCAGATGGGAATTTTCTTGGAACAAAGAATTTTTCTGTTGATTTTTCTTTTCAAATAATTATTCGAGATTTGAGCCTAGATGACTATGTCGAATATAGGGAATCTACATTTGGCGAGGTAAATTTAGAATATGATTCAGAACCATTAACCTTCGAAGTGGGAGAAACTGTACAGAGGATTTTCAAAGCGTCCTGGGACATTAAAGAGGATACTGACAATTACGATGTACAACTCTTAATGCGTGTAGATGTATATAACGAAAATGACAAACGAGAAGGCAAGGTAATTGATTTCTGTCCATCTTGGGAAGGAGTTCAAGAGATTAAATTAAACAACGATTCATCAGGAATTACGGTTAATCTGAATAGCCCATTTTCCATCTCTTTGTCTATAATTTCTATAGTAATGGCTGCGGCCATTATTCGTAAAAATTAGATTAGAAAATATTAGTCCTTCATAGGCCACGATTTCTACTACTGAACGCATGGGCTCCCCTTACGCTCGTATGTGAATCAAAGGGTAGCGAAGTTGATGGATAGCACTACAACGGTTANATTGTTACATATCCGTCAATATGGGTATCTACCTTAGACCGATTATGATACGATCNATCTACAACGGGTTGTACCNATACCCCTAGTTTACGCATGAGTATAGTAGGGGTACGGAATATGATACAATTCAGAGATTATTCTCACAAGTAAATCCATTTTCATCTGAATTACTTCCATCGGGGCATGTTGTATCATACCAATAGACGTTGTTGAGTTCGGCATCTGTCAAATCAGCATCATACAGGTTAGCATTACTCAAGTCAGCATTATGTAGATCGACATTACTCAAATCAGCAAAACTCAAGTCGGCACCAGTTAGGTCAGAATCACTCAAGTCAGCACCAGTCAAATCAGCACCCATTAAAAAGATATAAGTTAAATTAATATCACTCAAATCAAATCCGATTAAGTCTGCATATCCAAAATGAGCATTGGGTCCAAAAAGTGAATTATGCCTACAATTCCAGTCTGTTGGTAACAAATCTGGACAGCCTATCAATTGGAGACTACCTGAACCACTCAGGTCGGCACCAGTCAGGTCTGCCCCTGTAAGATCGGTATTATACATGAACGTCCACATTAGGTTGGCATTTTTTAAGTCGGCATCAGATAAATTGGCATTATTCATCTGGGCATTACTTAGGTCTGCATTACTCAAAATCGAACCATTCAGGTTGGTACCATACAGAATGACGCCACTCAAGTGGGCACCCGTCAGGTCTGCATTATCTAGATCAGCACCAGTTAAATCTGCATTAGTTAGATCTGCATTACTCAAAATCGCACCATTCAGGTTGGCACCAGTTAGATCGGCACTATCTAGGTCAGCACCTGTTAAATCTGCACCAGTTAGATCCGCATCAGTAAGGTCGGCATTACTTAGGTATGCATTACTCAAGTCAGCATATCTCAAATCTGCATTATGTAGCTTGGAATTATACAGGTTGGTATTACTAAGATCGGTATATCTCATGAAGGCATCTGTAAAATCTGTATTACGCATGTTAGCGCCAGATAGATTTGTTCGACTATCCTCAGCAGTTTGTTTCCATTGAGTAACTATATTCTGCTGTATAGCAATATCTGATTGTAGGGCTAGTATTAAATTGTCAGAAGAAGTTTTGGAATCTTCCAGTTGTTCGAGCAATGAACTCCTTTCTGTCTCTGCATCTGATATTGAGTCTGAGTATAATTCTTGTAGCAGGGAAATTTCGTTATTTTTCTGACTAATGGTATCTTCCATCTCATCATTTGATTGTTCCAAATCTGCAATCTGTTCTTCAAGATTAGAAGTGCCAGTTCCAGTACATCCAGCAAGGGTGGACGTTAACATTAGCAATACAATAATCATCGGTTTTAGTTGATTCATATTTCCAGACTTATACCAATATGTATAGTATTTTTCCCGCCGTATCAACTTCGCTACCCATTCCTCATGATATTACCTCTTGTGTTAAAGACTAACATGCTGGGCGAAGCATGTACTAACCCTCTCGTTATGTGAAATATTGATTTTGTTAGTTGGGGATTAATCAATGTCAAATTTCGAATCTTTAGGATTATCTAAGCAATTACTTCAGTCGGTTAAAAAGGAAGGATATACAGCCCCCACTCCAGTACAAGAACAAGCAATTCCATTGTTACTAAATGGTCATGACGTACTAGGAGTAGCCCAAACTGGAACAGGGAAAACCGCGGCTTTCGCATTGCCTGTGTTACAAATATTGGCAAGAAAGGAAATAAAAAGTAGGCGTAAAATTAGAACACTCGTACTCACACCTACTCGTGAACTAGCAGCACAAATTAATGAACGCTTTGCAGCTTATAGTGAACATTTATCCATCTATCATCAAGTAATTTTTGGCGGAGTCAGTCAGAAACCTCAAGTTAAATCTCTTCGAAGAGGAATCGATATCTTAGTTGCTACGCCTGGAAGACTTTTAGATCTGATAGAACAAGGTTTTATTGACCTAGAAAGTATAGAATTTTTTGTTCTAGATGAAGCGGATAGAATGTTAGACATGGGATTCATCAGAGACATTAAAAAAGTCATTAAACTACTACCGAAGAAACGACAAAATTTACTTTTCAGTGCAACAATGCCAACATCAATTGCTGATTTAGCTAATTCATTTCTGAACGATGCTGTAATGATTGATTTGAGTCCTGAAGAAATAACAGTAGAACGTATAGAACAGTCTGTTATGTTTGTTGAAAAACAATATAAAATTAATTTAATTATAGATATTATAAATGAGAATCAAATAAAGCGTGGAATAATTTTTACTCGAACTAAGCATGGAGCAAATCGTTTAGTAAAAAAACTTGATAGATCAGGAATAGAGTCTGCTGCAATTCATGGAAATAAAAGTCAAGGCGCGCGAAC
>NYXJ01000044.1 GCA_002685315.1 Methanobacteriota archaeon | reverse complement strand
TGGATGGGAGATAAACATGAAAATGGAGGTTGGGAATCACATTTACATTTTCAACTATCAATTAATGAACCTGAGACTCACGATATGCCGGGCGTTGTTGACCCGAAAGATAGAGAAGAGGCTTTAGAAAGGTATCCTGACCCGAGATTAGTTCTTGGACCAATTTATTAGATTTTGGAAAGATGAGATTTAAGATTCATAATAGAACTCATCTCGGAAGGATCGACTCCTTGTAGTAATGCCAAAGTAACGCTTATCCAATCAGAAATATGTGAAGCATAGAGTAACCTTTCAAGAAGACTTTCCCCTTCACAGTCAATTATCCAAGAACTATCATTATCAATATTTTCTAACATCCAATTCATCCTTGAATGTACTCTAGAGTTGATATTTTCGCATGAAAAATAAATTAGAGAGTGCTCATTTTCATTAGCCGAAGACCAGGCGACTATCTCATTATGGTTCATTTCAGGCAACTCTGAAGGGCGTGCAAATACATTTGAATTTTCATTTAACTGATTTGCAAAACGACGCGCTGCAGGAATCAAAATAGTAGGTGCGATAATCCCTATTTGTCTATTTATCATCGATTTGGCCACTGAAACAACCAATCCATTTCCACCACTTATATCAAAGTCAGTAGAAGATGAACGTAGACGTTTGAGCATTTCCAAAATCTCTTTATCATCTGGCTTCTCAATTATTCCTAAAGCCCAGCATACAGATAATTGTCTTCCAAACAAATGTCCAAACGCAGACCTAGGCATTTGACCGCCTGGAACAGAAAGGAATAGTGATTCTTCATTATCAGAAATTAACTTCTCAAGTTCTCCACCTGATGAAATCCCAATTACAGTCCCTCCTGATTGTAAAGCCTCTTCGATACCATCAATTGTTTCTTCTGTGTTGCCAGAATAAGAAGTTGCTAAAACCAACCAATCTGGGCCCCACCAAGATGGGAGGCCATAATCCTTCCATATTACAAAGGGGATTCCTCCCGAATAGTCCGCTAAAGTTGAAAGAAACATTCCTCCAGCACCAGAACCACCCATTCCTAAACAGAGAACACCGGACCAGTCTTTATCTTCATCAATATTTATTTCGTTAGAGATTGCCGATTCAAAATCATCAATGAATTTACGAGTATATCCTACCATATCCTGCGGATCTAGTTCTTTGACAAGTTCTTCAATATCTCTCATATTCATATACTCTCCTCGTCAACAAACCCGGGTAATGCTACCCATATATCTTCTATGAACCCAATGCGTAGTTTTGTTAAATTCTTATCATCATCATAGGGTAAAGCAACAGTCGCCATAGTGTAATCGTGAGGAGTCATTACTTCCGCAGCAGAACTGTCTCGATTCAAAATATCAACAATAAATTGTTCCGAGCGAGAACAAATTATTCTGGCCTTTTCCATATCTCTCCACGAAGCTCCTGTGCGATGGAAAAATTTCAATCGGCGGATTATTGGGCCATCTTTCTGCCAAGAATCAATCATCCATAAATCGTTATTTAATTTCACTACATCTCCAACATCATAAGCAGGTTTCCTGTAGCTCACAGTGAGTCTTGTAATCTCAATACCATCCCTCATTCCAACAACTGTAGACGTCTCCTTTACTGTACCGCCAAATTTCTTTGTCAAAATACGTGCCCAGTTTCTCGCCATGGATTTAGATCCAAGTTGTAAATCCCAACCACCAGTTACAATGCCTTCTTTAGTAATGAAAAACATTGGGTCCGCTTCCATTCCATCTAACATTTCGTCTAAAGTACTTCTTAATTCTTTTAGTTCTTTCTCAGATAATTTTCTTCCTGCAGAACGGAGTTGGACAATGGCCTCAAAATACGCACCATCTTTTCTCGTACAAGGAGTGCAAATTGCATTGCTAGTTTGCAATAAAACTTCAAAACTATCTTCAAAAAAGAAATTATCTATCATTCCAGACACATCAAGATGAATTCTATTGGTTCTATCATCAATAATCTGTAAAGCAAATCCAACATTCACATCTTCCGCTCTTTCATCTAGTTCTAAATTATCACGAATCCTCAAATCTGCCAACGACTCTTGATCCATCTTTGACCAACGGCCTCTAATTTCATATGACTCACATTTTGGGCATCGGAATTGCTGAATCGTCTTTGGGACTTTGGATAATGTCACACGCTTACGAAAACATGATTCACATAGACGATTAGAAGAAAGTTTGGAAGAATCTCCACAAACAATACAAAATGCATCTTTGGACATGTTACTCATACCTGCGAAAGCGTGGTGCATTAGAATGATTCGTGAGTGAAAAATTAAATTTTTGGGCCATTATCACCCAATGACCGTTTACACTCCCTAATTCTTATTCTGAGATGGTCCAATCTCTTACCCATATAAACGATATAATAACTCAATAAGAAACCTAAGATTGAATAAGTAACTAAATATGAAATAAAACCGTTCAATGGACCACCTCGTCGTCTATTTTTTCAAGTAATCTTCTTAACTCATATTCCATATTGTATGAGAGATAAGTTAGAAGAGAAAGCCCCGCCATTAATATCCAGAAAGATATTACGCCCAGGATTAAGACTTGGAGCATTTTAGGATCTAAACCTGTTTCACTAGATTCTGCGATTACAACAGAAGGGTGTCTTTTCTGGTAAACGGTAGTTGCTACAGCAGTAATTGGCACTAATGCGAAGCCGAATAATCCTACTGTAGAAAGAGTATCTCTGGTTTCGATTCCATCTGGTTGTGCTTTTCTTGATAGAACGATGAATAATGCTACAGCAGTTAGTAAACCAAATGTATTCAATCTAAGATCACCCCAATCCCATGGCACACCCCATTCAGCTGAACCCCAAATTGGACCTGAAATAACAACCCCTAAACCAAACAGAAGACCTAAATCAGAGCCTGTGCAAAATAAATTCCAGCCCCATTCTTTCCTCTTTAAAAACCAAGATATTGCCCCAATAAATAATAGACAAAAGGAAAGGAAAGAGGTCCAAGCAAAAGGAACATGCCAAAATAATATTCGATAGGCTTCTGGAGATCTAAATGGCGGAGATTGTACTAAGGGCGCATATGTGTAACCCATAATTGCAGTTAGTAAAACTCCTGCTCCACCTATGCATGTTAAACCCCAACCATAATATTTCATTGAAGGCACAAACTCGGGAGAGGTCACTATATGATGAATGCTCGTTTTCATGCTTCCGGAAGATAAACAGAAACCATCCACACCAATAAACTAATTATACCCGCCAAAAACATCATAAAAATTGGTTCTTCCAATGAAAATCCCCAACTCATACCATTGAGAATAATCATTTCTAGAGAATCCACCAGCTCAATAAATGGCCAAACTAGAACTAACAAGAGAAGAGCCACAACAGAGGCTCCTGATCTTCTCAAATCTGAAACCAATAAATGCAGTGATGAGGCTGCAATTGCTACAAAATACATTACTAAGCAAGGTAACCATAACCAATAGACTACAGAATCATTAGGAATGAACAAATTATCAGAAAGAATAAACCATGAAACATATATTAGTGGTATTGGAAGTAAAATCGAGGAACCAATAATAGATGATGAAAGACGGAACTTGGGCCCTATTACCGCTGACCACCATCGACCACAATTTTCTTCCGCATATCTGCTAATCAAAGCAGGAGGGATTACTACAGAGATAAAGGAGGGAAGCAATATTAAGGCTGATAGAAAGTCAGTTCCTACGAGAGAGATTTCTTCTTGTGATACCAAAGCATGAGATAGCAATAGTGCAAGTATTGCAGGGATTAGACGATTGATAGTATCTATTGGATTTCTTTTTTCCATCCTGTAAGCCCAATTAAATAGGCTGGAGACTTTTTTAATTGGAACATTATTTGTAGAATTAGGAATAATGAAATCTGAATCTGGTTGCGATTTGGAACTAAGATTAATTTCTTTATTATCGGTAAATGTGAGTGTTCTATTTGCTATTGAAATTAAGTCAGAATCATGTGTTGCTATAACTATGCCATGACCTCTTAAAATTAGAGCCTGCAGCCAATTAATCAATAGTAATTTGGCAGATTTATCTAGTCCTTCTGAAGGTTCGTCTAGTAGTACGACTCGAGATTTTTTAGATAGCAAAGCAGGTGCAAGTCCTGAAAGTACCGAGAGTCGTCTAGCTAATCCTCCAGACAATTGAGAAACCCTATCTGAGCTTCTGTGTTTAAGACCCCAACAATCAAGTAATTCTAGAACTTTGATATCATCGAATTCGCAACCAGAAACTGTCAATACTGTTTTTATTCTTTCTTCAACCGTTTCCTCACCAGATATTCCGTTCTTTTGTAGAGTTAAACCCATTGGAGGTAAAGGATTTCTTCTACCATCTGAATCTCTTACTAATTTCATTTCCGATAAGTCGTCTTTCCAATAGACTGAACCGGAAGAAATTGTATGCATACCTGCACTAGATTCGAGTAAGGTGGTCTTACCGCAACCATTTGGGCCTACTAAAGTAACCACCTCTCCTTCGAATAATTCAAAATCAAAATCTGATATTACAAGGCGGCTACCTCTATGAATTTGAAGACCCGAAATCTGAATTAGGGTCTGAACTTCCATACACTTCCGAGGGTGGTTCACCGTTTGAGTCGTTCGACAAAGTATCGAAGGCGCTATTGCTACAATACGGCCGGATACAGTTCGTGATTACCTCTGCGGAGTATGATTTATACTGGTCACAATTAGAAAATAGTGATTTCATACTTCTTTCAATTTATATTATAGTTTCAATAATTCCTTTTGTTAATTCATTAAGAGAAAAAACAAGTGTAGCATTGGCTATGGTTCTCTCACTGCTTCTAGTAATGTTTGTTAGATTCACTTTTACTATCTTGGAGCTAGGTTTTAATGAGATAGATTTTCTCTCTTTATATCCTTTTTTGGCAGATGATCCCACACAAATTCATCGTTTTATAACATCTGCTTGGTTACATGGAGGTTGGCTTCACGTACTATCGAACATTCTTGTCATTGGGCTTGTTGGGGTACCCTTGGAACAAAGGTTAGGCAGTAAAAGATGGCTGCTTGTTTATGCCCTAGGATTCGTAGGAGGGAATTTAGCCTGGGTCGCTACACATCCAGATTCAATGAGTCCTGCAATAGGTGCGAGCGGTGCTGCTTTTGGATTATTGGGAGCTTACATGGCATGTTGGCCAAATGATGAAATAGAATTCCCACTATTATTCTTCATTAAAGCGTGGCCAGTATGGATAATTGTATTTGTGAAATTAGGACTCGAAATTTATTATATTTATGTAATACAAGAGGGTACCTCTGAGAGCACTAATATCGCCCATATGGCTCATATAGGAGGATTTTTTATGGCATTTTTATTAGCGAGAATTATAGCGAGAGGAGGGCCAAGTCCACTTGATTCTGAAAGCACTCAAAACAATGTTGCAAACATCGGTGAAGCAAAGAGAATTGTTGCAAAAAGAAATCTAGGAGTCTTAAATGAAGACCCTTGGGAGATTGAAGGAAAGCCTCTTCAAGGAAATGCAAAAAGAATTTTGAAGAATCTTAAAGAGCAGGGAGATGAATTAGAAACAAGACAGGCATGGCTTGAAGAGCTAGCAGAGAATACAATTTGTCCAATATGTGATGGGGAAGTGAAGTTATTCGAGAAAGATGAAAATTACAGTCTGATTTGTTCCTTGAATAAAGAACATCTTTTTTGGCCATAATTCTAAAAAAATGAATTAATTATCGGTTCAAATTATACCTCTACCTATGCTGGCTCTCTCAGAGAGCCATGGCAGGAGTATCGAAAACAGTTGGGCCTATGTTAGTTGTAATGTTGATGTTGGTACTAGATTTATCAGTCGGAGTTTCTGCAATTGTACCATCAGAAGATGACTCTAATCAACACCTTAACGAAGAGAATGAAGATTTGATACAGGTGCTAGATGATGAAATACCACTACTAATTTGTGGTGATGAGGTATGTCCAGAAAAATTTCTTGGAATAGGGTTTCCTCCTTGGGATGCAAGTCCTGCAGTTGAGGATCCATACTGGTGGATGAACTTCAATACAGATAAAGATTCCAATGGAATGGAAGATAGTCTACAATATATGATAGCGGGGCAAAAAGAATCTCATTCTGCGACAGCAATCCTAGGAGATGATGGACGTATGACTACTGCGATAATTGTAGGGTTCTCATGGCACCCCGGAGAGACCGATTTACAAAAATTGAAAGAGATTTTAACTAGACATGGATGGGAAGAAGAAGGTTCTTGGTTTTTCCCTGTAGATTATATTGATTCAATAGTCATTGATCATGTCCCAGTCAGTTCATTGATAGAAATTTGGCAACAAGAGGGAGTAGTGATGATAGAAGAACAAGATAAGATTGTTTCTTATCTGAGCGTAGCGACAAGAGGGTCTAAAGTTCGGACATCTGACGTTTATGATGAGACCTTGAGAGATTTTGGATATGATGGTTCGGGAGTTGTTATCGCAGTATTGGACTCAGGAGTAGATAATGAGCATCTTTCTTTAGATGATTTCTCAGATAACAATAATGATAATGAAAAACAACCCGATGATCTCTCGGATCCCAAATGGTTAGCGGGTTGTGATGCAACATCTTGGAACTCTCAAGAATGTAACGATGGTGAGTTTGATCCAGATGATGGAAATGGTCATGGAACACATGTTGCAGGTATTGCTTTAGGAACTGGAGATTCAAGAAGGGTTAACCAAGGCTATGCACCTGGATCCTACCTTGTTGATGTGAAAGTAATGACAGATTCTGGAGGAAGTGCAGGTGGAGATGAGGGACCTATCATCAAAGGATTACAATGGGTCTTACAAAATGTAAATACTGATTGGGGAAATAATGATTCAAGTGAAGGTATCGACGTAATGACGATGTCATTCGGTAGTGGAAGTTCACCAGTTGGTGAAAATGATCAAGGGGACGATGGGAATAATTCTGCAGCCAGGCTTGTTAATAATTGTGCAGAAGCAGGAATTGTACCTATTGCCGCAATAGGTAATGATGGTAGCAATAGAGTCACTTCAGTAGGTGCCGCAGATTCTTCCATTACTGTTGGAGCAATAGATGACAGAAATACAATCCAAAGAAATGACGATGACATAGCAGATTATTCAAACTCGGGACCTAGGGTCGATGATGATGATGGAAATAAATGGGATGAATTGAAACCTGACGTAGTAGCTCCGGGTTCAGGTATTACGTCAGCGCAACATGCTACATCAAGTTCCACAATTCCAGGGCAAGATTCTACTTCTCTAGCCGATGATGGTTATGTCTCTATGGATGGCACCAGTATGTCTACACCTGCCGTAGCAGGATTAGTTGCAATCATTTTACAAATAGATGATGAATTAGAACCTCAAGAAGTTAAGGATTTATTGAGAAATAATTCGGAGGTTAGAGGNCCTGCCTCAATGCCATCAGTTTCAGACATATGGAATGAGGATTATGGATTTGGAATTATTGATGGGAATCTAATCCTTCAGGCTATGTTAGGAGATGATACTGGTGGAGGAGGAGACCCTGGTAATGGAACTGGAGGAGGAGACCCTCCAGTTGGTGAAGGAACAGGAAACTGGGCAGTTATTGAAAAACCAAGTGGTTTGTGGCTAATAGAAGGTGAAAGTTATAGTGTCAGAGGACATATTAATGATGCTGGAGAAGAGAATGGAACTACTGAAGAAGTTCAAGTTCGGGTTACCTACAAGTATAGACCTACTGGAGGAGGACCTCTTTCAACTGGTGTACTAGTTGATTGGCACCAGGCACTTGGAACAATTAATTGGACCACAAATTTTGATATTCCGAATTTTGAAGAAGATGTCGATGTAGATGCAGAAACTCTCCAAATTGAGGTTAAATCTAGAAATGAGTTTGAACAATGGAGTAATACAACAAAAAATACTCACAATTTAGGGATAATATCTCTTGAAGTAAATTCGCCGAANAATCAGGATATTGTAAGCGGAAANGTTGAAATTAGCGGATTATTGGAAACNGTGAATGGGGCTCAACTACAGTGGAGACTAGGGACTGATGAATGGAAAAATATGACTTACTATTCAGGCTCAGGAGCAGAAGAAATAGAATGGACTATTCCTTGGGATTCTGAGGATACTGATGATGGAATACAAAGGTTCTCTGTCAGGTTTGTTAGTGGAGTGGGTGTTGCTTCTGAAGAGATTCGTATTACTGTAGAAATTGACAATAAACCTCCATCACCCGACTTGATGTTTAGAACCGGAATCTCAGTTCAAGAATATGGCATACCAGTTAGTGAGACATATGTAAATACATTTTTAGAAGCAAAAGTTCAGATAAGAAATATAGGTGATATTTCAGCAGATGAGTTAACAATTTATCTTTTNGAAGACGGTTACAGGAAAGATGAGATAATNATACAGAGTNTAGAAAGTGGAGACATAATTGAAATTTCACTTTCATGGAATCCATCTACTGTAGGTAATAANCAATTAACTGTTTCTTTAGACCCTCTAGATGACATACAAGAAAATAATGAATCCGATAACGACATATCAATTATGTTCCCAGTTTTACAAAGACCTCAAGGTATTGATTTAGCATTCAGAGATGGAGCGGTGAAGACAGAGCCTTCTATTCCAAGACCTCAGGAACAATTCTTGATCACTGGTAGAGTCGATAACTTAGGTTCAACTAATGCAATTTCTGTGGATGCTACACTTTGGCTGAAAAGTGATTTAGGTTGGATGAAAGAAGGAACGACCACTATCTCGCTTGTTGTAGGACAGGGCGCTAGTCAAATTGCATTTGCCTACATTGCTCAAGAAGTAGGGCCTCTAGAGATCAAAATTACAGTTCAGGGAGAAAGTGATTTAGATATGAGTAATAATGAGATNATTTCCACAATTCTTGTGGACCAGTCATCATTGAAAGCTCCTCGTAATTTGGCATTTGATTATGGAGAAGAACCAGTGAAAGTGATAGATTTGAATGGAGAAGGTTTAGTTATTACAAGTAAGGAAGGAGGATTAGCTCTATATCGATTAAATGAGAATCTTGCACTAGTTCCTTGTTCTAATGTTCTTGAAACAAAGTGGTCAGGAGATTTGACATCTTGGAGTACCAGTGACGGATATGCTCATATTTCTTGGACTAGGAGATATATTGACAATCTAGGTTATTTCAAACAAACTATTAGTTACTCAAGAATTGATGCTTCTTGTGAAATGAGCCCTGTTCAAGACTTAATGCAACCTATATCGTTATCAGAGGGGAAATATTTCGGTATCGATATGGATGTAAGAGGTACTGACATAATTATTGGAGGATATCATAGAGATATTTCAACAGGCGGGACTTTCAAGGACCTAACAAGTGTGTTCTTACTAAAATCAGATTATCCAACCTCATCCNATGACTGGAAACTCACGCCAAATGTAATTGATGAAATTGAACTTAGTATGTATGATTCCGACCCATTAGCTGTAGAATTTGGAGAAGAATACACTCACATACTATACCAATCAAATAGAGATGATATTACTGCTGATGAGAGAATCGGATTGTGGTATGCACATGGTTCCAGTGACCAAACTTCTTGGACCTACAGGAAGGCTATTGGAGATGAAGCAGGTATGCAAAAGATGTCTGTAATAACACATGAAGGAAGTGATTATATCTATTCAGTTTGGAAAGAAGGCTCAGATGCAGAATCGAAATTAGTTTCAAAAGTTACTGATTCAACCATGACAGCTTTAGAAAATCTAAGTGTAGAGATTTCATCTAAAGGAATCGGGAATATTCAAATGACTGAAACGCACTTAGGGATACAGATTTTTTATGACTTTGTTGGACCTACTGGCAGTCAGATACAATATGGTCTGATGAATCCAATTCATGAGGAAGAATGGATTGGACTATCANATAGGATTACAACAGGGAAAAATCACCTTTCATCAGTAGATAGAAGTCCTTTGAGTGACCAATCAATAATTCTAAGTTGGAATGAGATATATGGATGGGAAATAAGATCTTTAATAGATGATAGTGATCCAGATAGAGGCGATTTGAATTTACTTGATGANATGAGAATATATCTAGGACTNGATGAACAAAATTTTGGAATATTGATGGCAGGAATCTCAATAACTGTCCTACTAATATGTTTATTGTTGCTCTCTACAATGTCGCTAAGTGCAGTAAAATGGTTAGGTAGAAAAAGAACAAGAGTTGCTACCGGGAATATAATATTAGAAGAAAATGTAGTCGATATAGTAGAATCAACAGACATAGAAATTAAGTCTTCAGAAATTGAATTGATAGATGAGGAAATTGAGGAAACTAATGCTCGAAAACAAAGAAGAGATAGTCGAAAAAATACTAATGCTTGGAATACACAAATGCAATTACAAGAGAGTAAACAAGAATTAGTAGAACCTCTACAAAAAATACCCTTACCACCTCTAGGAGTGGCAGAAATACCACAAATTAATAGACCAATTTTATGCCCTGAGTGTTCATCAAGATTTGAAGTATCTGTGGGACTTAAAATGATTAAATGTCCTATTTGTGATAATAGAATTTCATTGTAGGTGATATAATGCGAGTCTTGCTTGCATCCGCTTCGAAGAGGAGATTCGATTGGTTAAATGGCCGTTATGAAGGCATTAAACTAATTTGTAAGCCTCTTTTAAGTAAAGAAAAAAATATAGAAAATGAGGTGAATGTCGAACAACAATCGTTAGATATTTGTTTTACAAAAGCTGAATCAGCNGCATTAGAGTGGAGTTTAAGAGATTCAGAGGCAATNAATTCNCCTNACCTAATAATTGTCTCNGATACTTTAGTAGAAGCCCCNGGAGNGGAAATAGCNTTGGGAAAACCCAAAGATAAAATGGAAGCAGCAAGTATGTTACTGAGACTTTCAGGGAAAAGACACAGAGTTTGGTCTTCTACAGCTATATTGACTCGTAATAATAATAATCAATACCAAAAACTATATTCTAAATGGAGATATAAAATTTGGACTGATTATGCAATAGTAGAATTTGACGATTTGAGCGAAGGAAACTTGATCTCTTTGGTTGAAAATAATTCATGGGTGGGGAAGGCAGGAGGTTACGATTTTGCCGGAGAGGCCAGTCAATATACAAAAATAATTGAAGGAGATGTAGTAACAGTTCTAGGTTTCTCAAAGCAAGCAATTGACGAGTTTGAAGCGATAATCTAAACGAAAACTACCCCTCCAAATTTCAGTACAAACTCTTTTTGAATCTCATCGAACCATTCTAGCATCGAAACCGTAAATCGAACAGAAACTACTTCTTTATCCATCAATAGATCATCCTGAATTCCCTTCAGCGTCCCTGGAGCAGCACCACACGAAACGCAAGCTCCNTCCAAATCTAGAATTAAAGATAACACCCTCTCGCCAATATTATTNGTCTCAATTTCTGCCGAACTTACTAACAGGCCACCTCCATGACCATCCAAAGCGGCTCTAACTANTCCTAACCTAGACATTAAAGCTGGAATTAAATCGGAATCNTTCGATTNAAATAACTNAACTAAAGATAATNTACTTAATCTTTCTAATTCTTCAGGGTTTTGANACTCAGANATACGACGCGTTGCTTCTTCTTTAATGACATCTTCAATCTGTTTTCTATATGATTCAGATAAGTCTTCCGTGACGGGTAATTTGTTATCCGAGTGGTCGCTCATCAGTTATCGCGAGTATGTTATTTCACTTTAGGATGACCAATAAAAACTATATTCAGATGAATATTTTATCAAGCAAATAAGCATTTATTCAAAAGGGGTGGCATACACGAAAGGTTGGGGACTTAACATGTCTAACGATTCACAATTACTAAAAATCCAAGATTTGTATGCATGTATTGATGATACATCCATCTTAAAGGGTATTAATTTAGAAATAAAACCTGGAGAAATTCATGCAATAATGGGAAGAAATGGAAGTGGTAAAACTACTACTGCAAATATCATAATGGGGCATCCAGATTATGAAGTTGAAAGTGGTACGGTCGAACTGAATGGCGAAAATCTACTAGAAATGGAAACATGGGAAAGAGCNAGGGAAGGNGTATTTTTATCATTCCANTACCCACAATCAGTTCCGGGNCTACAAGTTGGAAACTTCCTAAGAAAATCAGTTGCAGCGATTCTAGGTGAAGAAGCGGCTAAGGGAAAAGAATTTAGAAACAAATTAAAAGAATCCATGAAAGAATTAGATATTCCTTCTTCATTCCTTGGAAGATATGTCAATGATGGATTTAGTGGAGGAGAAAAAAAGAGATTCGAGATATTACAGCTTATGCTAATGAAACCAAAATTAGCAATCCTAGACGAAACNGATTCAGGANTAGATATTGACGGTATCAGAACAGTTGCTAAGGGAATTAATGCNGCNATTAGAGGTACAGAGTCAGGGGCATTGATTATTACTCATTACTCTAGAATTCTTGAACATGTAAAACCTGATAAGATACATGTTCTTATTTCGGGTAAGATTGTAAAAACTGGAGGACCTGAATTGGCATTAGAACTTGAAGAAAGAGGCTATGATTGGTTGGAAGAAGGTTCTGAGGATTAAATGGAGGTAAAAACATGTTAGATAATGATGCAAGGGAAGCAGTTGGAGACTACAAAGCAGGATGGCATGATCCAGAGAACTCAACAATTAGATTTGATGCAGGTCTATCGGAAAAGGTCGTCAGAGATATTTCTGAACTAAAAAATGAACCTGAATGGATGACTGAAATGAGGGTTAAGGCTTTCAAACATTTTGATGAAAGGCCGATGCCAACGTGGGGGAATATGTCTATGCTCAAGCAAATTGACTTCGATTCCATTTGCTATTATCTAAGGTCATCCAAGGCTACAGAAAATGACTGGGAAGACGTCCCGGAAGATATTAGGAACACATTCGATAAATTAGGTATACCAGATGCTGAGCAAAAATGGCTCAGTGGTGTCACCGCTCAATATGAATCTGAGGCAGTTTATCACTCAATCAGAGAAGATTTAGAAAAACAAGGAGTGATATTCTTGGATATGGATAGCGGTTTAAGAGAACATGAAGAATTAGTAAAAGAATGGTTTGGTAGCGTAGTACCTTATTCTGACAATAAATTTAGTGCACTAAACACTGCAGTTTGGTCAGGCGGATCATTTATTTATGTACCAAAGGGAGTCCATGTAGAATTACCCGTTCAAGCATATTTTAGAATTAATGCAAAGAATATGGGTCAATTTGAAAGAACACTAATCATTGCAGACGAAGGTAGTAGTATCCACTATGTTGAAGGATGTACTGCACCAACTTACTCAACAGATTCACTGCATTCTGCAGTAGTAGAATTAATCGCATTACCCGGAGCACACATCAGGTACAGTACTGTTCAGAATTGGAGTGCTAACGTGTACAACCTTGTTACGAAAAGAGGTATCGCTCACGAGAAAGCAAAAATTGAATGGGTAGATGGAAACATAGGTAGCAAACTTACTATGAAGTATCCATCAGTAATTCTCAAAGGAGAAGGATCCCATGCAGAGGTTATTTCAGTAGCCTATTCAGGTTCAGGACAGCATCAAGATGCTGGTGCAAAGATACATCATTTAGCAAGTAATACAACAAGTAAAATATTATCTAAATCAATAAGTAAGGATGGGGGAAGAGGTTCATACAGAGGGCTAGTAACTGTATCGCCTAAAGCAGATAATTGTAAATTAAACGTGGTCTGTGATGCTCTAATTCTAGATGAAAATAGTAGGAGTGACACGTACCCAACAATGGAAGTAGCAAATCCTACAGCACGTTGCGAACATGAAGCCAGTGTATCAAAAGTTAGTGATAATCAATTATTTTATTTAATGAGTAGAGGACATTCAGAAGAAGAAGCACTAGCACTGATAGTGAATGGATTCTTTGAGCCTTTTACCAGAGAACTTCCAATGGAATATGCTGTTGAACTGAATAAGTTGATGGCATTGGAAATGGAAGGAAGTATTGGTTAATAGAGGTGTTCAATCCAAATGAAATTTGAAGAATTATACCTCTCTCTAGATGAGCCTGACAATGCAGATCATCTATGGAGATATTCTCCTTGGAAGAGAATTCATCCTACTGGAGATATTAGAGAAATACCTAGAGAGTATAAACAACCAAAGATTAAATTATCTTATCTTGATGGAAGTGATGTACCAAGTCAATGTAGCATAACCAAAGAAGAAAGTAAAAGCAAGAAAAATAGTTTCAGCGATCCGGTTTCAATGAGTTTCATTGAGTCGGTTTCCCATGATTCAAAATTTACTTTCAAAGTGGAGAATAATACAATTCTAGAAAAGCCAATTTTATTGAGAATAGATTCTGAATCATTAAACTCTGCTATTAGTTTGTCAATTGAAATCGGAAGACATTGCGAATTAGAATTAATCACATTAATAGAAGGGAAACCAGAGTGGTTTGGACTTTTGCGTCAGGGTAACATTGGTGAGGGAACGATAGTAAATGATGTCGTTGTTGGTCAAATGAAAAGTGGGACTTTACTAAGAGTTGATGCAATTAATATTGGGAAGGATTCTCAAGTTAAAGCAGGAAATATCAGTTCTGGTTCGGAAAAAACTAAGTCTGATTTAAGATATATGATGGATAAAAGTGGCAGTAACCTTAGAGTTCTTGGATCAATCTTGTCTGCTGAAAAGATGCATATTGACCACCATATCGAGATTTACCATGATGCACCAGAGACTTATAGTAGGCTAGATTGGCATTCTGCTTGCGGCGGGAATAGTAAGACAATAGGGACTGGTATGTTGAGAGTATCAGATGGCTCTAAAGGTGCTGATGCAGGTCAGTTATTCCATAACCTATTACTTTCAAAGAAAGCAGAAGCAGATAGTATTCCAGAACTAGAAGTTAGTGAGCATGATGTTGTTGGTTGTGGGCATGGAACTGCTAACGGACCTGTTGATGAAGAACAACTATTCTATCTGGAAGCTAGAGGGTTTAGTCCGGATGATGCAAAAGATGCATTGATAGCTGCTTTTCTAAATACTACTCTCTCGGAAATGGGGAGCGAAACATTACATCAGTGGTTAGCAGAGAACTTGCAAGATGAATTAAAGTCTCTAACAACATAGAAAGAAATTAGAACCTATTTACCGTAGACCTCTTGTGGACTATGACCATTGTAAAGAAATAACGTGTATTTGTGGTTTCTCAGGAGCGGCAATACCAGTTAGACAGCACATGGAATGCCCTAATTGTAGAAGAGTTGTTGAAGCATGCTGTGAGGGAGTTCCGAGTTATTGATGGATTATAATTTCAAATGATTTATATCCACAAATGAACTGTATCATTGTAGATGTTACCTAATGGACGAGAGGAAAGGACTCGGGAAGAAAGAGTGGGGAGACTTATTGCATCAATTACAGGNGTATACTTAATTCTTTTATTTATAGTTCCAGTTTTCTTAGTTACGAACTCGATACCTGAACTTTCCGGTAGAGCAAATCGAATAGACTATGCTACTGAGGACGGATGGGGGTCTTGGGGAAATCAAAATAATGGTCTGAATGAAGATATTGGACATAATCAAGAAGTATTCGGTTACTTTAGTTGGACTGAACTAAATCCAGTGGCAGCATTTGTATACTCTTTTGGAGACCTAAATTGCCATCAAAAAAGTGAGAGATCTTGGGAAATAAATGGTAATCAATTNGCAGTTTGTGTCAGAGATGTAGGATTATTTCTAGGTTTATTTATGGGAGCATTGTTTTGGAGATCTAAAGGTTTGAACAGATGGACTGTTAGGGACTCTTTCCTATCTGTGTTCAGAGATGAAAATATAAAATCATTATATATTGAAGATAGAAGAATGCTTGCTATGATATTGTTTCTTTCAATAGGNGCATTACCAATAGGTTTTGATGGTTTTTATCAACTGTTAACAGATTATGAGTCAACTAATCCTATNAGATTGATTACAGGTACCATAGCAGGATTTGTACTATCATGGTGGTTCTGTGCTGCAATTAGTTCAAAAACACAAGAGTTTACAGACTCAAGTCAAGTTAAACTTCCTGCAAATGCTAGATTGGTATTCAAAGACTAATTTTTCCCTTGCCACCATTTTATCAAATCCTTTTCATCAAAAGGGGGTTTGATAGAAGAATTACCTGGGCCTAATATTTTGATTCTCTGAATACAACTATTAACTGCTACAGAATGTTTTCCTGAATTAATAATTTGACCAATACAAAAACGAATATGAGTAGTTGGATTTTTTCCTATCCATGATTTAATTTCTTTCCTCAGAGGCCAAATTGCAAGCGAAAGATATCCAAATGGTAAGATTTGTTCTTTAATCTGGTTTCTAGCCGTATCTCTCCCAATTAACGAGCGATGTTGGTGTAACCAATCTAAATCATCATTTAGATATCTAATTATTTTATGGCAATGACTTTCAGAAACTGCTCTGATAGGTCCCTGAGCATGACGTAGCTCTCCAACATCTGCATTAGCCATTATTGATAATGTCCCAACTATAGACGAGATTGAATGAGAAAGGACACTCTTTGGCACATAGGGGAAAACATCTCCCTCATGATTAGATAAAATATCATCATGTTGTTTTTGAGCATTTTTCAGAACTTGCCATGGTTTCTTACCATTAAGCCAATCATCACGAGTATTATTCGGTTCAACGCCAAGTCCAACAAGAGTAGTCTGACCTTTACTTTTAATCAATAATTTTCGTATTAGATTTTGTTCTACAATTTCTACTTTAACATTTATTGGATTAGGGTGAGAGTTCAGGAATCTCCTAACCCTCATTCTCAACTTATTCCTGAATTCTTCTTCGCTCTCTTCATTTACTACAGGCCCTATGATTGCTCCCATGTCAAATGGGATAGGCATTTCTAATTCCCCGGAAAGTAAACTATGGTATCCTGACCTAATTTCCTTCTGCAAAGAACTAGTCTCAAAATATTCTTCTTTTTCTGAGTGAGCTCGAAGAGTCCCTGTCCTAATTCTATTAAGAGCCAAATCAGGATCACAATCTACCCAAACACATAGGTCAGGGACTAAAGCCGCAGAATTCATATGAGATACNTTTTCTAATCCTAAACCACCTACAATTCCTTGATAAACNAGNGAAGAATGAACATTTCTTTCACTAACTACTACTCTTCCTTCCTCCAATCTAGGTAAAATCCAACCATGAGAGTGATCGACCCTATCTGCAGCAAATAAACCTGCTTCACCCTCAGGAGTCATTGTTTTTGTACGTACTGAATTGATTGCAAGGCGCCCTAACGGATGATCTCTTCTAGGTTCTCCTGTGACTTCAACAGAAGTAAATGTAAATTCTTTTTCAAGGACTTCAGCTATCACTTTAGTCGCGAGACCTTTTCCACTACCATCTCCCCCTTCGACACTAATTAGATACATCTAAATCATTGTCCCTCTGAAGAAATATAATCAGTAAACTGATCTCTAGTCAGGTACATTAATCCGAGTCCAATTAGAATAAGTAAAGGNCCTATGAAAATCATTCCTCTACTNAANAAACCAAAGAAAGTTANCCACCAGGACCTATTATATTTATTCCCGTTATATGCTTCNAATCCACCAACAATCCCTGCTAAACCAGTNAGTAAGGTAATTGCTGCAATAAAGAATCCTANNAAAACAGAGTCTGCAAGGTTACTATNTCCTCTCATGTCAATAGGGCCAATGAATCCATCACCTGGTTCTAGAGTAACCACAATTTGGGAATGATCCCCAGGTACTAGTAAAATTTCTACAGTATAATTTCCAGAATGTTGAACATATAGAATAGATGACTGTCTAGGGACATCTACAATTGAAAAACGTCCTCCTGAATCAGTTACATCACTCCCAATAGAGGTTCTGTCTTCATTCAACAATTCAATCAAAACTCCTTCAATTGGGTCTCCACCAGTATTATCATCTTCTAGAGATGAAATTACTATTCCATTAACCGCATCCGAAGACTGGTCTTCGCCAATCTGACTCATGATATCAGCTGGATCNGCGGCCATAAGTAAAACACCAAGCATCGCACCTAANGCACTTCCAAGAATAATCAAAATTGCTCCNGCTACTCTAGTGGCAGGGTCAATNGAAAGATCNTGTAACCATAATTCNAATCCTGAATCACTATCTTCATCACTCATCCCTGTAGCCCCTCTGATGTATCTTTAATTATGCGAGGAGGGGGGGGATGTTGAGTTTGTCGCNTAAATATTTTGTAGAATATCATCCCGAAAATAGGCCACGAAAAGGGCATTAAAAATATTCCAACTACAATAAAAAATAGAACTTTAAATGGAGAAAAACTATCTTCGTCACAACAAATTTCTGATTCAGATAATTGGCAAAAATCAGAATACATTTCTAAATCAACTAGATAATAGTTCGACCAATTTTTTCCAGTAATCCAAAAAAGTGATGACTCATTATCATAGGCAATACCATTCAACTCTCGTGAATTATTATTTTCATATTGTTTACGGACCTCTGAAAAATCATATTCNNNACANACATNNCCANTTGANGGATTGATTGCTAATATTTTATCTTCAAGCCAGATATTTGAGNAAATTANNCCNGAATCAAAAGGACATTCAAGTTCATTNAATCTGTTAATTGGAGAATTATTNTANTATACNGTTAGAGAGNNTANAATTGANGANAGATTNTTNNGATTNATNTTTGATAATTGATAAGAACCGTCTGAAAGCCATATNTCTCCACTTGGAGTACTGCAAATNCCCCATCCTTCACCATNAATAGAAAAATTTCCAATATTTTCCAATGTTGAAATATTGTAAATAAATCCAATATTCTCTCTCCATGTTAACTGGATTATACTATCATTTGATATAGAAATACCCTCTGCAAAATATGTTTCTGATAAATTAACTATCGACTCAATTTCTCCTGTCGTGATATTAACAATTCTAATACTTGATTCTCCGTACAATCCAGTACTCTCATACAATTTGCCATCTAAAAAAACTAGTCCTTGCGTAAATGCTGAAGAATCATGAGGAAGAATTTCGATTACTTCGGGAAAAACTTTTTCAACATTATTTGAAATATTTTCTGAGGATGGATTAGATGATGCAGGGACTGAAAATAAGGAAAATAGTAGTATGAAAAATATTAACGAAACAGATTTGTGACCTCCCCTCTGCTCTGCCATGTACGAACGATGCTCCATCGATGTTAAAATAGGTCTCAAACGGGCATTAACCAGTAATAAACAGGATGTGCCACTATTGGGACTAAATAATAAGCAAAACAATCTCACTACTCCATTGTTTATTGTAATGGTAATGTTACTTGCAAGTTTATCACCACTTGCTATGGCGACTCCTACTTCTGATAGCAATGTATCAGAAATTTCTTACGGAAATTTAGATGATTTCGACCCTTCAATTGAGGGGAAAAAATATATGTTCGTAAATGAATCGAAACCTGCATTTTCGGCTACTGGTCACCTAAAAAAGCAGTGGATAGAAGATGGTTATCCAAATCTAGTACTTCCATTTTCTCAAGCATATATGAACTCTAAATCATCAACACGTAATTGTACTAATGCATGGAGTCAAGGAGATACAGATACTGTTCCTTCTGCCAATGGAAATATTGAGGCAACAGTACAAAAAGTTTCATCTAATGCTGCAATATTTGTCGAGGACGGACAAATACTATCTGCAACTACTCTAAATGATATTGCTTCGACATTTGAATCAACAATTTTCCCAACCGACACAACTTACTTTGGAACAATGCCTGATGTGGATAATAATTGCCAGGTTGAAATTATGATTTTAGCTATTGATGGAGGTGGAGGGATAGGAGGTTATTTCTCACCAGGAATTTCTTCACAAAGAGAATCTATATTCATTGATGTTGATGATATGAGTTGGAGAAATACGATAATAGCGCATGAGTTTCAACATTTATTACATAATGCAAGAGACCCATTTGAGAATTTATGGATAGATGAAGGCGCTGCAGATATGGCCGCTTACCTCTGCTTTGGAGTAACTTCTGCTCTGACTGGACATGCCAATGAATGGGCCCAAAATTCGAATATGAGCGTAAGGTGGTGGAATCAAAGAATAGCAGATTACGGTGCTGGATTTATGTTTTTGATGTATTTAGCAGATAAATTAGGCGGAGGCAACGCAATTCAGAGTTTGGTAGCAGATACTGCTACTGGAGGAGCAGGAATTGAAAATTTAGCTGCAAATCCTCAACCAGGATCTACATCAATTGGCTCCACAATGAGTCAAATTTATGCTAATTTTAGTGCGGCAGTAACACTTGATAGCGCACAGGGAGCTTTTGGTTTTTCAAACTTAGATTTATCCGAAGCCTGTACAGCAGCTTAC
>NYXJ01000043.1 GCA_002685315.1 Methanobacteriota archaeon | reverse complement strand
TTATTGAAAAGGCAAGATTCTCTCTAGAAGAGATGTTTAGATATGCTGAAATTTAATTAGTAATTCTTTTCTCAATAGCAGACTGATGAGATAGTAGCATCAATAAAGGAATTAACATCAATATTGCTGATTGTAACACAACAGATGAATACTCTTCGAAAGTTTTCTCTAATGAATAAATAACTAATTTTGAATTGCCATTTTCATCAATTTCAATCCATGTTACACCATTATCAAGCACATGAGGATTTTCTCGATCATATAATTCATCGAAGGTTATTTTGACACGTTCATTATTATCTTCAACATTCCAAATGAATACATCTCTATTGATATCTTCAGGTTCAAAATTGATGGTAGGGGAAGTGATTGGTCGCTGTAGAAAAGCGATATAATTGCCTTCAATACTAGGGGATTCTGATGGCCATAAAGGATTTGAAATCATCTCTTGATTACCGGTCAAAGCATCTACTAGTATTAAGCGATTGAGTGGACCAACGTCAACTAAAACAACTACTAAATTACCTTCCATTTCGATATCTATAATTGTTGAGTTATTATAATCAACAGGTATTTCATAGAATTGAGCGAGGTATTCGTCATTCAATTCATTTGAGAAGTTTTCAATCAATATATTAATCTCAATTCCTTGATTAAATGGTGTAGTTACATTAATCATAGGGCCGTTCATAGTATTAAATGCTGAAGCGAACAATTGGCCTGCGCCTTCTATTGCGGTTAAACCTTCGACATAATTTGAGGAAATCAATTGACTATTAATCGTATTATAAATCTCCATTGTATTGTTCTTAATTATAACTAAACAAGGCTGTCCCAGATCATTCTCAATGATAGAAACTCTGTCCATTTTATCATCATTGATTAGACTAAATATAGGCTCAAAAACTTCAATTGAAGAATTATTTAATTGGAAAAAATCTAATTTTAAATCGTCGAAAAGTACGAGATTATTATTTGATAATTCAATTTGAGGCGGAGAAAACCAATTATTTCCTTCAATAATCGCTTCCTTCTGAGTACTTACATTCCATAATTTGATTGTTATTTCATCATCTATATCTTCAACTCCAACCACCCAACCTTCTGAACCCGCAGCATCGGTAGGATTAACTCCTTCAATTGGAAAATCTTGATGGGTTGCGTCCCATAATAATACACCACTAGTCAAGATTAATACTNCAGCGATAAACGCTTTTGTCTGGCTNGAACTTGGCTGTTGNATAGGATGAAAGAACTTCCTGATAATTATCCAAGACTCAGAAAACCATTTCTTAGGNTCATCAATTGCACGAGCTAATCTTCTTGAAAATAATCTTTCATCTGCNAATTGCCAAATTGGCGTATGTGTTTTGGCTGTNATCTCTACTGCAATCATTGCGACAATAATNCCGCCAATNATATCAGTNACCCAATGAATACCAAGATAAAGGATTGTAAATGCTGTTATTACAATAAATACCAGTAGNAATCTCCTATATNTTAACCATCTTTCATCTGAGTCCCATCTTTCCATAGTTAACCATATAGCNAAAGGCAAGCCGATATGTAAACTTGGCATACCATTTGTGAATGGATCAATCTGTATGAACCAATTATGAATTTCGGGAGTTAAATCNTANGCTATTGTTTCCATTTGAGGGATATAGTTTCCAGTTACTCTAACATTAAAAAATAGATAGAACGGAATAGCTAGGACATATACCCAAAACATCGATAATGAAACTCTATCTGCCATATATCTATCATCAAAGAAAATTGGGTATATGAAAGAAGAGAATGTCACAGCCATGAACCCCATGACATAAAAGTGAGTTAAACCAAAAGATAGTAAAGAATTACTTAATGAATCTTGTATCCACCAGACAATATCGCCCTCTATCGCATAAATGTAAGGAGTCATGTCAAGTTGAGTGTTGGCCATTAGAATCCTATCTAATTGATCTAGTATATCCTTCCACAAATAAACTGAAAAAACAACTATCATATGAGCCCAATATCTTCTGAACATATCGATAAAACTGGAGATACGGATTTTAGCGTAATCTGGCTTGAAAAATGGCATTAAAGAAATACTAATTATGATTGCTCCAGTAATCCAAGTAAGGTAAATACCACTCGCCACTGCCATATTACCAATATGACTCGGGAAGACTATACGTCAAGAAACTGACCCTTCTATGAAATGATGATTTATGATATTCGAACCGTAGGACTGCTTGGAAGTTCCAATGTTTCAACCACTTTTTCAACGATTTTATCAAAGGCCTCCGCAGTTGCACCATCAGGTTCTGCTAATATGCGATGAACTCCGTCATCTCCACCTCTGACAATACCTGGATCGAAGGGAAGAGAACCGAGGAATGGAACTGAAAGGTTTTCTGCAGCATCTGAGCCTCCTCCACTCTTGAATACATCTAGTGTAATTGACCAGTTTCCTTCGGAATCAGAAACTGTTTCTATCATATTACCACTTGGTCCCTTAATTGATACCTTAGTGTCTGAATCAGTAATACCATTAATTGTGTATCCGCTCATATTCTCTACAACTCCAATTACAGGAATAGAAATAGTTTTTGCGAAATTGATTGATTTTCTACTATCTAATAATGCAACTTCTTGTGGCGTTGTTACGATGACCACTCCGTCAATTGTTGGTAGACTTTGTGAAACAGTCAGTGGCTCATCGCTAGTTCCTGGAGGGAAGTCGATTATCAAAGCATCAAGTTCACCCCACTCTACGTCGCCAATAAATTGATTTATTGCACCTAATTTTATAGGGCCCCGCCAAATAACAGGTTTATCAGGATCTTCAATTAAAAACGCCATAGAAATCACTTTAATTCCATGGGAACCGATGGCCGGATGAATACGGCCATTCTCAACATGTAAATCTGAACCTTCTAAACCTAACATCTTTGGAACATTAGGNCCAGTAATATCAATGTCCATTATTCCGACTTTCTTACCCATACGAGCNAGAGAAAGTGCCAATCCAGTAGCCACTGTTGATTTNCCAACACCTCCTTTACCNGACAAAACCATAATCTTATGTTTAATATCCTGATCTATTTTATTGATACGTAACTTCCTTTGCATCTGTTGGTAAGCTTGTTCCATCTGAGCCTTCTGTTCAGTTGATGCTTCGGGTTTTTCTGTTTTCTGTTCTGATTTGCCATGATGATGACTAATCGGAGGTTCTGACATATTCAATGCGCAGGCTAAATAATACTTCAACCCTAGTGAAGATTAATTTTACATTTAATATCAAGAAACTATAGACGTATATTTGATTACAGAAAATCTCTAGGATGTTATATGAATCTATTATTTGTCTGTGTTGGAAATACTTGTAGAAGCCAAATGGCTGAAGCTTTAGCGAAAAATTTGGGATTTAAAGCACAATCAGCAGGAACAAATCCTGGAGAGAAAATAGCAGAAAATGCAGTAAAAGTAATCAATGAACTTGGAATTGAAATGAAAAATCAATTTCCTAAATCTATCGATACAATAGAAACTAAAGGCTATGATGNAATAATCAGTATGGGATGTGGAGTTGAATGNCCCAATCTTCCAATTTCATATGATTGGGGGTTAGATGACCCAGTAGGNCATNATATCAATTTTTANAGAAATACTAGAGAAAAAATTCAATCTCTANTAGAAAAATTGTCTCAAACTCAGACCGACGCTTAGAAAAGTGACTCGGGTTTCCCAAAGTTCACACGAGTGTAGTGTAGTGGTTATCACCGGGCGTTGCCAACGCCTGAACCCGGGTTCAAATCCCGGCACTCGTACCATGACTAATCGAAATCGGAATTACGTAATACCATTAAAATACCTGCAAATGACAAGCATAATACAATTAGTAAACCAATTATGATTAATACTGGCCTATTGTCTAGTATCCAGTTATCTGAAATAGATTCATCAGTTTTATCTAGTTTAATTATTAAACTTTGTTCAGCCGAATCTGTTGTAGAAAGGAAAATATCAGTCCCTCTCACAAAAATTTCTATCTCGCCATTAGGTAAACTTGATCGGGCAAAAATCTCTAAAGAATATACTCCATCATTGGCGTTTTTATCAACACCAAGTCCATCATCTTTCATTAAAATCCAGTTATTTGACTCGCCTATGGGCGCTAATCTACCCATTTTTACTTGAACAGAAGACAAACCATCGGGATCAATCATTACAATTTCCAGTACTTGAGAAATTGGATCACCGGATTGAGGTACTGATACTGTATCAGAAACATCATTTCCTCTAATAATTGAATAATTAACAAAAGCAGGAGCCTCATTCTCTATAATCAAAATAGAACTTATTTCCTCTCCATCTATGAAGGAATTAGTTATCAATCTAGAAGAATCATTTCCATCTGTCAATCTAATGGGAACCAACCTTTCGCCAGGAGCGATACTCGATGGAACCTGAAATTGACCCACCCAATTTGAGTCTATCAATGAAAGAGGTACTGATTCGCCACCAGCACTGGTTAATTCTATTGAAACAGAGTTTACTCCGTGGCCATCATTTGCTGAAATTGATACGTCCACCATATCTCCTCTTTTCACGACATTAGGTACAAAACTAACCGATGACATTACTGGAGCAGGATTAAGGATATTAATTTCTGAAGAAAATAACACATTTTCCCAATAATCAATAATTTCTACTTCAACAGTTTTATTACCAAAATCAAGACCATTTGCGGTTATTAGAGAAGTCCAAACATCATCATGAATAACACTGTCTCCAAATAATCCTCTATCCGATAATTCAATCTTACCCAAACCGAATTCTGACATGTCTACAGATATGGAGATGATATCATTATCAAGATCTTCAACAAAGATTTCGAGATGAGATTGACCCCCTTCAGCGTATAAAAATCCCTCTCTAAACTGAATTTTTTCTATTGATGGAGGAGTATTTTCTTCAGCAACAATTATTGAAGGTGAACGAATTTTATCTAAAACTTGAGTTTCATGAAAGTTGACTTGGCTATCCAATAGAGGTAAATTTATTGAACGATTAACTTGATGAAATAATCCGGCCAATAAGCCTTCATTAATCACACTACCAGATGCTTCTGTATTTTCTCCGTAATCCCCTATCCAGTCGATTACATCAACATTATGCCCATCAATATTTACTTCCCTAGTTTCTTGAACTACAATAGATAAAANAAGTTCTAAATTTCTAGATAAGATTANTTCATCNCCTGAAATCAGAATCTCGGGAATCACGCCTGTTTCTTTCGTAATAGGTGATGATTCAAATGAACTGGCANCNGGCCTTTCAGGTTCTACTTGTATTGGGGANTGTTCGGGGAAATAATCTGANTTCGAACCATTATCTTCAATATATTCATATCTAATCACAGGATTTNCCCAGTAAGATTGAGGTACTNTATATTCATACGTCAGATTATGCTCAGCNTTTATTTCTTCATCTACAATCATGAAAACTGAAGANACATTCAGCCAATTTTCATTTCTAATNTTATTAACCTCAAANTCATTACCAGTATAATTCTTCTGAATAACTTTATCATCGATAAATCGAATTATTCCAAATGAACCGGACACATCTCCATCATATGTCCCATCTACTCTTAATGTGTCATGAAGAATAAATCCATTTCTATCTTCGAAATGTAATTTTTCGACGGTCCCGTTAGTATAGATATATGGTGCTTCTTCAGAAATTAGAGCATTAAATTCTGCATTACCGATATACTTCAAAAGGTTCTCTTCTTGAACTCCATTTATCCACAAATCTTTGTATCTGAACTCTTCTAACTCAAGATCAATGTTTCCATCTGCAAAATCAATAAAACTTGTAGCATCGGCTTCTAAATTTATATTCTGGTATTCGCGAATGCCATCTGAATCAAATGATTCAAAAAAGAATGATGAAATATCACCTGTTATGAACATAGAATCATTATCAGAATTTTCTAACAATTGTAATATTCCATATCCATCAATTAGCAAATGTTCAGTGTAGCTATCTTGTGATAATGTGCGATTATACATTGCTTCCGTTACATTGACTGAAATATCCAATCCGTCCTGAAAAGTAGATAATTTCCCTTCGCCACTCATTTCAAACTCCTGCCCAACTAATTCTTCATCGTAATATGTCTGATTAAGCCAAACCTTATCTAAATCTAGTTCAATATTCATATTTTCAAAATTGGAAAGTTCAAAACTTCCAAATCCTAATTCATTTGATACGAGGTTTGGGCCTGTTCTTTGCTGCCACCCTCTACCCTCAAAGAATAAGTTAGAACTGGTTTCTGATGTACCCAATACATTGTTTTGCCATGTTCTATTACTAGTTATTTCATGATCTGCTATTGGCTGATTCCAATTTGTTACTCTGATAAATCTACTGCAAGATGCTTCTAAAGTCTCAACTGAAATTTCAATTTCATCTTTGAAGATAGGCTCTTCTGGTAGATTAATATCAATTTCTCCACCTGCCACAACTATATTGGAATTAAATTCATCACCGATTGTTTGATTATCACGTAGATGGTTTATCGATGTTTCAACTAGATGAGGAGTAGATCCATTTTCAAAAGAAGGATAGAAGGTTACTACATATCGATGTGTTATCATAGAATCATATGTTGAAAAATTACCATCAATGTCCACATTTTCAATATATGTTACTCCCCAATCTGTAAGAATCTCGCATTCAATAGAATCATTTTCTTCTGCTGAAACTAATGATGTAAAACTACTAAAAAATAAAATAAAAAAAATCATAAAAGATTTTTGTACTCTGTACATAACAAACTCTAGAGGAAACCGCATTTCAAACTTTGTGGTAAATGGTTATTACAAAATATCTAATCAAGTGTTTAGAATAATGGTTCTTCCCAATCATCTTCCTCACCTGATCTCTCTTTCCAAAGGTTAGCCGGCATATCATCATATATTCCAGCATAAGGATCTTCGTCTACGACTTTTTTAGCTCGCATCTCCATTGCGGCAAGTGCAAATGCCTCCGCTGTAGATTTAAATTTCCAATAATGTATTCTCCATTCTCTCCCATCCCATAAGGTGGTCTCTTCAGATTCAGTAGTCAACAAATCATAATCTTGTAATTGATAAAAAAGATTACGATCATTAGGCTCTAATGCATTATCTATTATTCGATTTGAAAAACCAAAGAAACCGAGTGCATGTTCTGCAATACCCTCTGCTACAACCGTTTCCATATCTTCGTCAACTTTACGACGAATGGCTTGAGTTAATTGTGCAATTGTCAAACCCATATATCCGACTCCAATATTCATCTCATGGATGGGTGTGACTTATCAACCATACTTTATGCTGATTTCAAATTTAATTTTAATCCCGAAGCCATTAATCGAGAGACACTGGTCGTAATCATCATGGAAGAGCCAAGCAAGATGACCTTCTTAGGCTTAGAAGAGGATGAAAATGGCCCTCATGATATCGTAATAATACCAATTCCTTACGAAATGACAACAAGTTACAGAGAAGGAACTGAATTTGGACCGAAAGCATGTATTGATGCAAGTTTACAGGTAGAATTATATGATGATTTATTAGACCAAGATTTGCCTTGTGGCTACAAAATTTTTACCTCAGAGCCTTGGAATAATGAAGTTAATAGTCTTGCAGAAGCTCTAGAAAGTATTGAAAAATTTTCCTTGAAATGGGTTAATGGGGAGCAATTTCCAATATTTTTAGGAGGAGAACATGGGATGTTGTTACCAATAATTAGATCTTTGAGAAAACATCCAGAAATTGAGGGGAAACTTGAGCAATTAACAATCTTACAAATAGATGCTCATGCGGATTTAAGAAATGAATTAAATGGAGAAAAATATTCTCATGGAACTGTGATTAGAAGAGCTTTGGATGAAGGAGT
>NYXJ01000042.1 GCA_002685315.1 Methanobacteriota archaeon | reverse complement strand
ATTATGGCAATTATTTTGTAGATTTGAAGTTTCAAGAGATTTCCACTTTGATGAGCAAAGGAAAAGAGTTGCTTGGGACGCCACTGCGCCAATTCCGTCCAATGAAGGACCGCTACCTGTGAGAAGATGGCCTGCGGTAACATTACACGACCCTGAAGTTGAAGAAAAGGTAGATGCTTGGATGGAAAGAGAGGGATTATGATGGGAACAAAAGAGATTCTAGAGTTTGTGAAAATTGAACATACTCTTTTCTCTCTTCCATTTGTTCTTATTGGATATATTCTTGCTTACAACCAATTTTTCTATGACCCTAGTTCAAGCGATTTAGAATGGATAAGAATGGATTTGCTTTGGATTCTGGTAGCAGCAGTTGGAGCTCGTGGACTTGCAATGGCTCTGAATCGTATTATTGATCGCGATATAGATGCTGCAAATCCACGCACATCAGGCAGACACTTGGTATCTGGTTCTATGTCAATGAATACTGCTTGGAAATTATCTGCAATCTTTCTAGGTATGCTTTTGATTGGTGCATGGCAACTTAATGAAGTTGCATTAATGATGGCTTGGTTACCAGTTCTTGTATTCGTAATTTATCCTTACACTAAGCGTTACACATGGCTCTGTCATTTGTGGCTTGGGTTGTGTTTAGGTTTAGCACCAGCAGGAGCTTGGGTCGCAGTTGCTGCCGATGTACATGGTTGGGCAGCAATTACTGGCCTAGATGGTGGTGACTTTCTTTGGTTTCCTACAATATTCTTCATTTCCTTAGGTGTAGCTCTTTGGATAACTGCTTTTGATATTAATTATGCAAGGATGGATGTTGAAAGTGATAGAGAAAACGGAATCAATTCATTTCCTGCAAGATTTAGTGATCAAACAACGACTAGAACTTCAATTCAGTTAACTCTTCTATGGTTTGCTTGCTTTGCTATATCTGATCCAATGAGTGAAATATGGTTCTTAGGAGCTGCAGGGCTTATGTCGATAGCTAATGTTGTAGTAATTCTAATGAGAAATAGGTTAGATGATTTTCAGACTACTTTGTTTAGAGTTTCAATGTTAACAGGTTGGGTCCTACTGATTGCAACTATTTTGATGGACCCATCGGCTAATGTCGATACCATAATTGAGGGATAAAATGTTTGTTTTGAAGTCGGATTATGGGACGGCTGGAGATCAAGAACAAGCAATTCAAGAATTGATTAAACAAATCAACGAAGGTCAAGAAAGATGCGTATTGATGGGAGTTACTGGCTCTGGGAAAACATTTGCAATGGCCAATATTATCGAAAGATTACAGATTCCAACATTAATATTGTCTCATAATAAAACTCTTGCAAGGCAATTATGGCAGGAAATGAGTGAACTTTTTCCTGAAAATGCAGTCGAGTACTTCGTTAGTTATTATGACTACTATCAACCAGAGGCATACCTTCCTGGTAGAGATATGTATATCGATAAAGAATTACAAATGAATGAAAGAATCGAGCAAGAAAGATTCTCTACAGTTGCTTCACTAGTTAGTAGACCGGACGTTATTGCAGTAGGAACTGTTTCAGTGATCTATGGCCTTAATCCTCCTGAAGTTTTCCAACAATCACACGTCCGTCTTAGTGTAGGTCAAGAAGCAGATCCTCAAGATATAGTCAGAGAGTTAGTTGGATTACAATATAGAAGGACAACTGGAGAAATTGTTAGAGGAGATGTTAGACTTAGAGGAGAAGTTCTNGACATATGGATGCCAAGTAGAGATGATCCGATTAGAATTAGATTTGGATGGGATGGAATTGAAAGAATACAAGTTTGTGAGGCGATATCTTGGGAACCACTGGATGAAATTGAGGAAGCATGGATTCATCCTCGAGAATTTTATATGACAAGTGAAGATAAGTTTGGTAAAGCNATTGAAGATATTGAGGAAGAATTAGACAAGAGAGTTGACTACTATCATTCTAAGGGTATGGAAATGGAAGCTCATAGAATAGAGCAGAGGACTAAGTTTGATTTAGAGATGTTAACAGAAGTTGGTTCTTGTAAAGGNGTAGAGAATTATTCAAGACANTTTGATGGTAGAGTGAAAAATGAGAGAGCATATTGCCTTCTTGACTTCTTCTCAACCTGTGCGGAGCAATTTCATGGAAGCCCAGAGAAATATCTAGTAATAATGGATGAAAGTCATGTGACTCTTCCTCAGGTAGGAGGAATGTATGGAGGAGATTATTCAAGAAAGAAAAATCTAATCGATCACGGATTCAGACTTCCATCAGCCTATGATAACAGGCCATTGAGAATAGATGAATTTCAAGAATTAATACCTCAAATGCTCTATGTTAGCGCAACTCCGGGAGAAAGAGAACTCAGGCACTTAGCAGAAATNACGAATCAGCCAGTACCAGAAGGATTACTACACGTCCCAAGTGGTGGTGGGGCTAGAAAGGCAGATATTGAGAAAAGGAAAAAACGGGCTTTTCTTGCAGAAACGATGGAAAATATTGACGGCGTAGTACAAATGGAAATCAGACCTACCGGTTTACTGGATCCTATGATAGAGGTAAGGCCGACAGAAGGACAGGTTCAGGATTTGGAAGATGAAATACGCTTACGGATAAAATCAAACGAACGTGTATTGGTCACTGTGATGACAATAAAATTTGCAGAAGAAGTCTCAGAATATCTGAATCGTAACGGATTTAAGGCCCATTATTTGCATAGTGAAATAGACACATTGGAAAGAACTGAAATTATCAAAGCACTAAGACTTGGGCACATAGATATTATCGTTGGAATCAATCTTCTAAGAGAAGGATTAGATATTCCTGAAGTCAGTTTAGTAGCTATTTTTGATGCTGATAAAGAAGGTTTTCTCAGAAATGAACGCTCATTACTACAAACAATAGGTAGGGCATCAAGGAACCAAAATGGACGAGTTATACTCTATGCAGATTCTGTTTCAGATGCAATGAAGGCTTCAATAAAACAAACGATTGAGAGAAGAAAAAGACAAAATTTGTATAATGAAGAAAATGGAATCAGTCCAAAGACAATTATGAAAGCTATGCCTGTTATGAATTCTGAATCTGATGATTTAATGGCGGGAGTTGCAGGAAAAGGAACTAGTGGAGGAAGAAGATTAGTTGCTAAGAAACCAGGTAAAAAAGGAGTAGAAGGATTGGCTAAGAAATTTGCANTAGGAGCATCAGGTTGGAACTCAACAGGATCTGTACTAGACAATATAAGTCAGCCAGATTGGATTGATGAAGATGGTAATTTTATTGGCCTAGTAGGGGATGAGTCAATCGAAAAAAGTGATGAAAAACTGAAATTAATATCTAAAATGGAAAAGGAGATGAAGGCTGCAGCAGCAAGATTAGACTTCGAACGAGCCGCCCAAATTAGAGACCGGATTTACCAATTAGAGAATCCGACTAATTGAATACGAGAGAGTCTGGCGAAGGTATTGTGTCGGCCTACTCTCGTGATGATTTTACTGCCCCCGTGGAAGATTATGACTTTCAGAAAATGAGTGATGTAAGCAGTCTCATAGATCAAATGTCAAGGGCTGGAGGATTTACTGCGACAAAGTTGGCACATGCTAGAGATATTCTAAAAATAAGTACTGGAAAAACTGGCGATGGAATTCTGAACTGGCTTTCCTTCCCTGCTTGTTTGTGTGCAACAGGAACAAGAGGATTCTTTCTTGAAGCGATAAAAAGAAAGGCGTTTAATGTTATAATTACTACCTGTGGAACATTAGACCATGATATTGCAAGAACATATCAAGATTATTTCCATGGCGATTTCAGTTTGGATGATATCGCTCTTGGAGAAGAAGGACTCAACAGATTGGGAAATGTCATCGTTCCAAACGAATGTTACGGAGATATTCTGGAAAAGAGAGTTCTTCCTTGGTTAGATGAGATTGAAAAAGAAAGAATCGAACAGAATCCTGAAAATCCTTGGTTAGGATTTGGTTCTGTTGAGCTATGCTGGGCAATGGGTGATAGAATAGAAGATGAAACATCTCTATTGTATTGGATTGCTAAGCATCGAATTCCTATGGTAATTCCAGGTTTATCCGACGGTTCTATTGGAGCACAACTATTCATGCATAGACAAAAAAATCCTAATTTCATGGTAGATTTCTTAGCTGATGAACAAATTCTATCGGATTTAACTTGGACTGCTGAAGAATCTCATGCACTCATGGTAGGAGGAGGAATTTCAAAGCATCATGTGATCTGGTGGAATCAATACAGAGATGGATTAGATTCAGCTGTTGGTATCACAACTGCTCCAGAACATGATGGTTCATTATCGGGTGCTAGGCTAAAAGAGGCTATTTCTTGGGGTAAAATAAGGCCAGAAGCCCCTCAAGTAGTTGTAGAAGGCGATGCAAGCGTATTATTGCCATTGTTAGGTGCTGATTTATTCAAAAATTAGAAGAAAAACTATGTTTTTTGTCAGAAAATGGCTATTCTATAAAACTTCAACTATTGGCATTTGCTAGTTCTCGCAGACACAATGGCTAAGAACGGACATAGATGCCGGCTTCTTTATGTCCGTTGAATCGATGGTACAAGGAATGATAGATGCACTAACAGAAGCCATGACTGATGCTGTAAAGCACGACAAAGGTAACGCCGCTGCTGGAACACGTGTTCGTAAAGCAATGCAAGCTGCTAAAGCTACAGCACAAGAAGTACGTGCTAAAGTTCAAGCAGACAAGAATAACTAAGTCTTTTTGACATTAGTTAATTATGATCTGGCTCTGAATGGAGTTTAGTGTGAGCTAAGAACTCCATCAGAGCCACTCTCATTGGAGTTAAGGGTCTCCAACCTTCTTCCCTACCAGCATTTTTCATTGCTTCATGTAATGGCTCAAGATCTGGTCTTTTTCTTTCACCCTCAAACTGAANNGCTGCAGGACTTGGTACCTCAGATAGAGATTCTANTGTATGAGAATGTGTAATTGCGTTAGTAAANCGGTTCCANAATAGTTTGATTTCTGNAATAACTGGATCNGGNCCCCANGCTCTNCTNCCNCANAAATCAACTACTCCTTGAGCAAAAGCATCTGTATCAGCCATNACTAANAGAGANATAGCATCNGTNGTATCTCTGATATGAACCCAATGTTTAGGTTTGACTTCAGGTGTAATTTCATGAGTTCCATGCTTAATCCACTGAACCCACTCTTCAACATCTTCAGACCCCCATCCTTGACCGCCCTCAGGAATCATTAGATCATGTATTCTAATAATCAAATTTGCATTTTTAACCTCAGAGAAATTACCACTACGTGAATCCTCATTTTCGGCGATTATAGCAATGTCAACAGATTCATCGGCAGCATATTTGCCAAGGCCTACAATAATGTCTGCTTCTTCTGAATCAGATGTAAATAATGCACCTGCTCTATCTAACCTATCTTTGAGAGCTAAAAAGAAATTATCTACCTCTCCAAGAAGATTAATCTTCTTTGACATGATTACACCCTGTAACTCCGGAATAGGGGTTAAAGTATCATACTGCCGCAATAGGCTCTGCTTCTGCAAATGCAATTAGACAGTCTCTAACAACTTCAATCACAAGATCAATCTCATCTGAAGTAATACCGAAATGAGGAGTGAAGCGCAGTGCGTTTTGACCTCCATGGATTACTCCTAAGCCATTAATACGACACCATTCTTCTACACAATCAAATCCCACTACAGGTAGCCTCTCAGGATCTAATTCAGCACAAAGCAATAGCCCTGAACCTTGGACCAAAGAAATATCATTAGGGAACTCATCTTTCAATTTGCCAAGCTTTTCTACAAATTCCTCTCCTCTATGAAGGATATTGGAACGCATTTCAGGAGTTATCTTACTCAAGACTTCTACAGCAGTTTCAAGTGCTCTAGGATTCGTAGTCATAGTATTACCATATATTCCAACAACATACAATTCTGCTGCTTTTTCAGATAAACCTAGTACTGAAAGAGGGTATTGCCCAGCATTAAGTGCCTTTGACCATGCTTCTAAGTCTGGGACTTCAGCTGTCTGGAATCCAGGATAATCTACAATAGAAAGACATCCTTTTCCTCGGAAACCTGCTTGAATTGAATCGACTAACAGCATACTACCGTGTTCAGATGTTAATCTACGTGCTTCATCATAGAATTCACGACTTATGTCCTGACCTGGAGATCCTTCGCCTTGTACTGGTTCCATCGCTAACAACTCAATGAAGAAGCCTTCTGATTCTGCTCTATCAAATGCTGATTGTAAATCAGCAATATTGTTTGGTTCTACGATTATAATACTTTCACGGTTTCTAAAAGTCGCTAAATTATTGATATATTTTTTCTTACAAGAATCTGAAATTGTAGCTGGACGTTGGGTTCTTCCATGGAAAGCTTGTTTCAAAGCAATTTTCTTGATTGGTTTTCCTTCATGCCTACCTCCAGGTCCAGTCATAACATTTGCATTAACATCTGCAATTCTCATACCGATAGTTACTGATTCTGATCCACTGTTCATACAAACAAATTTTGAGAATGGACATTCATCACGCGAATATCCAACTTCTTTACGTAATGCTTCAGCTAATCTTTTCTGACTAAATGATGCAGTCATGACATTTGCCATGACCCAATTTTTTGACATTGCTCCGATAACATCGTCGGGACCATGACCTCCGCCAAGCATCCCATATCCTCCATTATCGTGTAATACCGCCCCATGAGATGTTACTATCCATGGACCCCGTGCAGCGATCGCAACATATGGATTAACAGTAGCTGGAGCATAAAAATTAACATAATCAGATTGTAAGTGTGTAATTAAGTCTGATTCATCCATCATCATATATTTTTTACCAAACTCTTCGAGATGTTGTTGATGAACATCAGATGCTTCTGAAATTGCACGTATTAAATTATGATCTTTGGATGAAAATCGGGTAATTATATCATCTTTCAAACCCACTGTTTTTTTATTTCCAGTGTTATTGCGGATTTCCGCCAGTTGAGCAAGTACATCTGACATGAAACTCCGAACACTAGGTCACTCATCAATATATGCCGTATGAGTGCTCAGAAATCGTCAAAATACACTATTTGTTTCTGTACGAAAATTGGAAAAACACAATTTCTGATAATCATACATAAAATTAAACTAACTTTAGTTTTTCAATTGGATTTTTTAATTATATAGTAAAAAATCAATTGAATTATCAGTCTTTACTAGCGGATAGTATAAGTGCTAATTCCACGACTCAGCCTCAGGAGAAACGCGACGGGATGCACCACTCCATGAATTGAGGAAGAAAAA